>CANRZC010000396.1 GCA_947644185.1 uncultured Acetatifactor sp. | reverse complement strand
CTTCCTCAGAAAATCTTATAGTCAGCAAACTTGTCTGCCGCCCAATAGGCAAATACAGTCAGTACCATGCCAATCACACTCTTAAACAGGCCCACTGCTGTACCTACCCCATAATTCAAAGCAATGATACCCTGACGATACACCCAAGTATCAATAATATCCGCCGTGGACATCACCAGCGTATTGTACATATTGAAAATCTGGTCGAAGCCGCCATTTAAGATACCGCCTAAGCTTAAGACCGCATTTAAAACAATGATATAGCGGATACCGGGAAGGGTCACATGTATGGTCTGCTTCCACCTGGTGGCGCCGTCGATTTCTGCCGCCTCGTACAGTCCGGGATCGATGCCTGTCAGCGCCGACAGATAGATAATGGCGCTCCAGCCGAATTCCTTTAGCATCTCAGTGAGAATCATCAGAGGCTGGAAAGCTGACGGTGTCCCAAGGAAGGCATATTTCTCCATCCCAAGGTACATCCGCAATTGATTCAGCAGTCCGTCAGTTCCAAGAATTTGTCTGAGGATTGTAGCGAATATAACCCAGGATATGAAATGAGGAAGATAGGTAAAGGTCTGAATAAACCTCTTCAGCTTAGAATTTCGCACCTCATTTATCATCAGAGCGAAAATGATTGCCAAAAGCTGTACTCCTACAATCTTGCCCACAGCCAGTACCAGCGTGTTGCGGATAATCTGCCAGCTATTGGGCTGCATGAAGAAAATTTTGAAATTGCGCAATCCCACCCATTTGGAGCCAAACCATCCCTTAATCGGAATAAAATCCTGAAAAGCCGCAAGGATCCCCGGCCACGTCCTTGTATTAAACAGAAATACCAGTATCACTGCCGGCAAAACCATCAGCCAATAGTGCACCTTGTCCGGTACCTGCATTTTTTTACGTTTTTTCTCCATTTTTCCTCCTGCTCCCTCTGTCAAACGGCAATGCCGGGCCGTGGCAGAACACGGCCCGGTGTTTCAAGAATTATTCGTCTTATTTGCCAATAGTTTCCTGTACTTCCGCGGTGATAGCGGCACCGCCCTGATCCAGATAGGATTGCACGAAAGTATCAAAGTAATCCGAAATAGACTTTCCGTCCGTATTGCCCATAATCATATTCACATAAGCTTCATTTTCCAGAGTAGACAGAAAACTGCCATACATTTCCATACTTTCGGTTTGCCCCTGAAATACTGTTGTCACAGGTATGGGATCTCCCTTTATCAATGCGTTGGGACCTTCCCACCACTGCATATATTGTTGATATGTGGTTGTAGCATCTATCCCTTCATAGACAACCTCTCTTGGATTCTCGCCAGCCTGCAAAGCGTCATATACGGTCTTACCCTTAAATGCCCCCTCCACAACCCAGTCCAAAGCAACACCTGCTTCATTTTTACAGTATTCCTTCACCTCATCTTCTGTAGTCATTTCGCCAGTTCCCACTACTTTATCCATAATAGTCCGAATTGGCAGCATATACGCATTTCCCGGAACGCTCTCATTCATGATATTGTAGCCATTGTTAATTTCCACATATCCCTCATAATTAGGGATATGACCTACAGCACACCACATATCATATGCATATACGAAAGCAGATGGATCTTCGAAATCCTTGCGCACTACAAATACACGAGTTACCGGATTGCCCGCTGCTGAGCGAACTTCTCCACCTTCCTCTGCAGGAAGCATATAGGCCGACCATTCCGAATCAGCGTTCAAATTGATATTATTATTCATGGCAGCCCAGGTTCCCCACCAGGGTGAGAAGATAATTCCTGCCTTGTTATCTCCCAGGGCATTCTTTATGGCATCTCCATCCCATGTAGCAAAATCACTGGGAATGATTCCCTGCTCATACCAACTGTTTAAGAGAGTCAGAGCCTCCTTTGCTCCCTCCATCAAAGAGCCATAGATTACAGTTCCATCTTCCTGTTTCTGCCAAATCCCCGGTGCTGCGCCGCCTACATTCAAGAAAATATCACACATATTTGCGTCTCTGCCAAAGCCGGCACTAAAGCTTGCCATGACAGGTATACCATAGGTATCCTTCTGTCCGTTTCCATCAGGATCCCCTTCCATGAATGCTTTTGCAATCTCCTCCAGATCGGCCAGACTCTTCGGCTCTTCCAGGTTCAGCTTCTCCATCCAGTCTTTGCGGATCCATACAAGGGGTGAGCTGTCAAACTGGGCAGCCACCTGCGGGATTCCATAAATACGCCCGTCTACCTCTAAAATATCTAGTGCCACATTTCCCGCTGCCTCGTACATGCTTTGAATAGTGGGATGATTTCCTTCCCGCAGTTCATCCGTCAAGTCGGCAATCAGACCGGATTTCACCAGCATATAATACTGAGTCATGTCCACAGCCATCATATCTGGAATCTCTCCGCTGGCGATTGCCTGACTCATTTTCGTGCCAAACGCATCCCCTTTTGCCTCCCACAAAGTCTTAGGCTTTAATCCTGTTGCAGCCTCGAAAAGCCAGGTAAAAGTAT
>CANRZC010000395.1 GCA_947644185.1 uncultured Acetatifactor sp. | reverse complement strand
ACCAGCTCTTGAAGGGCCAACGCACAGTCCAGGGACTCCCGATTGGTGCGCTTATGCTGGCGACTCTCGTAGAGGAAGGGCATGATCACAGTGATGCGCCTTGCTTTTCCACCTACCGCGGCGATAACACGCTTCAGATCCTGATAATGGTCATCCGGCGACATATGGTTTTCCTGACCGCCCAAACGATAGGTCAGAGAGTAATTACAGACATCTACCAGAAGGTAGAGGTCGAAACCACGGACAGACTCTAGGATTGTCCCTTTGGCCTCTCCAGAACCAAACCTAGGTACCTTTGTCTTCAAAAGATAGGAATCTCTCTGATAGCCTGAGAAAGCCAGAGAATCCTTGTGCTCGCTTTCACGCTCGGCCCGCCACCGGACCAGGTATTTGTCCACTTGCTGGGAAAAGGGCTTGCAGCCCTCCAATGCAATGATTCCCAGAGAACCTACAGGAATCGTTTCCAAGTTTCTTTTTTCTTCGCGGTTGCCCATGATGTGTCCCTTTCTACTCTTTTGCGTGGTTATTGTAACTTTTGTTGTCTGAAGCCGGAAGAAGATTTTGCCTGTGTATCTATGTGGCCAGGGCGTTAGACCACCGTTTTTTCAGGATACGGATGTCTGGCCCTGTGAGCTTGCAGAGGGTAAAGCTGCTGGTAATCCGGGAAAAAATTCGGTCAGAGTAGCGATCCCTGAGCTCTTCTAAGCTAATGTTGGTAGAGATTAACGTGGAACGGCTGCGAAGCTGGCGCTCATTGAGACAGGAGAACAGCTCAGAGGTAACAAAGCTGTTGGTGATTTCTGTGCCTAAGTCATCAATGATCAACAGATCACAGCTGTATAAATCTTCATGTAAATCCTGGAGGTTGTCCTTAAACCGTCCGTCAAAGGTATACCTGGCCAGAGTATCAAAAAGCCCGGCAGCGCTGAAATAGATAACAGAATAGCCCCGCTGGAGTAATTCTCTGGCAATACAACCAGATAAGAAGCTTTTTCCGGTTCCTACAGTGCCATAAAAGAAGAGATTCTGGCGGCTCTCCTGAAAATCCTGTATGAATTTCCAGCTAATGTCCACTGCTGTCTGGAAACGGCGCAAATCCTCCTCCTGATAATAATCATAGGAGAGAGTGGAAAAATTTTCCTGCTCAATCATGTCCTGGATATGGGACTGAGCATACAGGATGGATATTTCCTGCTGTCTGAAGCAGTGGCACTTTTCTCTGAGGCCGTTTTCAGAAGTAATGTAACCAGTATCCTGACAGTCAGCACAGCGGTAAATGGGCTGGAGATAATCAGAGGAAAAGCCATGCTCTATCAAAAGCTGTCGCTGTCTGGCAGTGACCTGTGCAAGCTCCTGGTGAAGTCTAGACAGTGCGCTTTCATCTCCGGCAAGCATACGTTTAGCGCTGGCCACGGAAAGGGTACTGATGGATTCCGCCAGCGGAAGATACTCTGGAATGGCCTCATAGACTTCCTGCTTTCTGGATTCCATAAGGGCCCGGTTCTGGTCTCTGGTGTATTGATATTTTTTCTGGATGGCTTCATATTGAGAATTGCTGAGTGCCACGTCTGCTCTCCTTATTGCTTAATTGCTGACCAATTCTTGCTCCAGGGCGGCAAAATCATAATTGTTTTGCTTAAATTGATTGAACCGATTGCCGGAGGGTTTTCCACTGTTTAAGGTATTGTTTTTCTTGCGCTGTTGTTGATACAGATCATCAATTCCCCGAATGTCAGACTTATGCTGTACATTGTGGCGCTTCCAGCTGCTCAGGATACTTTCTGCATACTCGAAACGATGCTTATCGGTGGCCAGAACAGTGCGCTCACAAGCCTCCATGATGACATCCATGGGAAAACCGTAATCCTTCATCCACCTTGTAATAAACTCAAGCTCTTTGGCAGTGGGGGAATTGCTTTTGCCCAGCCCATTCATGATGGTATAAATATTCTTGTCATAGCGGGAGGCATTTTTCTGCGCCTGCTTTGGGGTAGTGATACCTGCCTCCGCCCAGTTTACAGCAACCTTTTCAATATACTTAAAATCTTTCTTGCCCCGATCCACACAATACTGAATCAGATAATCGATAAGATCATCTGAAAAATGGAGCACATCTGTAAAGTACAGGATAGTCTTGATCTCTGAGGGGGTCAGAGGCTTACCAATATAAGATTCTACAATGAATAAAAGCTGGGTGGTCTCCTGCCTATTTTTAAACTCCCGAAGCTGGTCTGCAGAGTAAGTGGGCTTCTCATAGGGAGAAAGCTCCTGAGGCCTGGCAAGAGCCGGGCTTTCCTCTGGGATACCGTCCTCCTGTGGGGAAGCTGTGGGAGACATGACTGGAGCTGGCGCAGGTACAAAAGAGGATAGAACCTGAGAGCCTGAAACAGAGCTTGTCCGATTCTCTTCGTTTAAATCGTGGATATGAATGCCCACTAGGTTTTTGCTCCCATCATAGTCAGGCTTTCAAAGCGTTCATTAATCTTAGCCACAAGCTCCTCCGGATA
>CANRZC010000394.1 GCA_947644185.1 uncultured Acetatifactor sp. | reverse complement strand
GCCTACAAAGATGAGGGGGCGTTCCAATAATGAGATTAAAGAGAAGAATCACAAACGCAGCCTGCTATGTGCTGCTGACGATACTTAGCATTATCTGGGTTCTGCCCATCCTGTTCGTTATTTTGACATCTTTTCGTGAGGAGGGCGGTTCTTACAAGACCTATATTATGCCCAAAGGCTATACCCTGAACAACTACAAGGAGCTGATTCTGGGTATCAACAGCAACATTACAGGAGGTACCAACATTGACTTTACCAGGTGGTTCCTGAATACGCTGGTAATTGCAATTTTCAGTACACTGCTGTCCGCGTTCTTTGTGCTGTGTGTATCCTTTGTCATGAGCCGTCTGCGCTTTAAAATGCGGAAGAAGTTTATGAACATTGCTATGATACTGGGCATGTTCCCGGGCTTCATGTCCATGATTGCGGTTTATTACATCCTGAAGGGCTTAGGCCTTTTGGAGACAGGTACCTTGAAGCAGTTGTCGCTGATACTGGTCTATTCAGGCGGTGCAGGGCTGGGCTTCTATATGGCAAAGGGCTTCTTTGACACGATTCCGAAGTCCATTGACGAGGCGGCCTTTATTGATGGCGCTACCAAGTGGGATACCTTTACTAAAATTACCATCCCCTTGTCCAAACCCATCATTACTTACACCCTGCTGACCTCTTTCATGGGCCCTTGGGTGGACTACATCTTTGCAAAGGTTATCATGGGCAATGACACAAAGTATTACACCATTGCCATTGGCCTGTGGACCATGCTGGAAAAGGAGTACGTGGATTACTATTACACCCAGTTCTATGCGGGCTGCGTACTGATTTCCATTCCCATAGCAATCGTCTTCCTGCTGTCTCAGAGCTGCTATGTGGAAGGTGTGTCTGGTGCTGTGAAAGGTTGATGAGCCAGATAGATTTTCAGGGCTTGTGGGCCCATTGCAGGTTTTTTCTTGACAGTCCTGCATAACATGTTGTAAACTATATTTGTGCTGCTGCAGAGAATGAATGGTCATTCATAGCGGACAGGAGGCTTGTAACACATGCTTCCTACCGCATTGCAGCGGCATTTTTATTAGGAGAGAATAGTGTGAAAGATAATGTTGCAAAACGCATGGCTTTTTTCGCCAGTGAAGAATTTGAACAAAAATTTAGATACGACGGAAAGGATCTGGGCGTCAGCTGCCAGGAGGCCAAAACCGTATTTAAGGTGTGGAGCCCTCTGGCGGAGCGAATTGAGCTGCGACTCTACCAGGACAGCGTTTCGGACAGCTTTCTGAGGCAGGAGATGCTGGCTGGAGAGAGAGGCCTGTGGAGCCTGGAATTTCCGAAAAACCTGCATGGTGTATATTATGATTATCTTGTGAGAATACAGGGAGAGGACACGATTACAGCGGATCCCTATGCAGTGGGCTGCGGCTGCAATGGAGACCGAAGCATGGTGGTGGACTTAAGAATGACAGACCCACCGGGATTTGAGGCAGACAGGGCGCCAAAGCTTTCGGAGGAGCAGATCATTTATGAGCTACATATCAAGGACTTTTCCTATGACAAAGACAGCGGTATCCCCAAAGAGTATCGGGGAAAATATAAGGCTTTTACAGTCATGGGAACAGGAGAGTCCTCGCCCACTTGTATGGCTTATTTGAAGGATTTGGGTATCACCCATGTACATCTCTTACCGTTTTTTGATTACGGTTCTCTAGATGAAGCTGGGGATGAGGGACAATTTAACTGGGGCTATGATCCGAAAAACTACAATGTGCCAGAGGGGTCTTACGCCACAGACGCCACAGAGGGCACAGTGCGGATCAGGGAGTGCAAAGAGATGATACAGGCCCTGCACCAAAATGGGATCCGGGTGATCATGGATGTAGTGTACAATCATACCCACAGGGCAGACTCCTGGCTGCAGAGGATGGTGCCGGATTATTACTATCGTTATCAGGAGGATGGCACTTTGTCCAACGGCTCTGCCTGTGGCAATGACATTGCTGTGGGCCGGTGTATGGTGGACAATTACATTGCGGATTCCGTGATGTACTGGGCAAAGGAATATCATATCGATGGGTTTCGCTTTGACCTGATGGGGCTTTTGACCGTAGAGCTGATGAACCGCATTCGAAGGGAGCTGGATGCCCAGTTTGGAGTGGGTGAGAAGATACTGTACGGAGAACCCTGGAGTGCGGACACTTCTCCTATGGAAGAGGGAACCAGGCCTGCACAGAAAGAAAATGTGGAGTATCTGGAGGATGGAGTCGGTATGTTCAGCGATGACACCAGAGATGCCATCAAAGGCAGTGTGTTCTATGGGACAGAGCCCGGCTTTGTGAATGGAGGCAAGGGTAAAGAGCTGGATATCCTGAAAGCGGTGAAAGGATGGAGAGAGGGAGGTATGGGCTTCCAGCCCAAAAGCTGTAGGCAAATTGTGAATTATGTCTCAGCCCATGACAACTTTACCCTATGGGATAAACTGGTGATTTCTTTACATGGGGTTTCCGGGGATTTTGAT
>CANRZC010000393.1 GCA_947644185.1 uncultured Acetatifactor sp. | reverse complement strand
GCTTGACTTTGTGACGGTTAGGTTACTTAGGCGCTTGGAACCTAGCTTTAAAGCAGGTACAGAGGAACTGTCATTATAGACTACGACAACGTCGCCGTCCTTCAAATTCTGCGACAGATAGTAGGATTCCCAGTGGCCAGCCTTGTCATCGAAGGTAGAAGTGCCTACTTGAACACGCCAGTCTTTACAACTTGGAATATACTTGACTGCGTATGTGACGGGGCCCTCCGCAGATACCTCCAAGGCGCAGAAGCCGGGCACGCTAATCAGGATAGCGAGTGCGGCTAACAGAGTGATGAACTTTCTTGCTTTTTGAACAAATTTCATAGCGATTTCCTCCTTTTCATGATAAGCCATATGAGCTATGCTATTGCCTATCTTTCATCTTAACCGAGACAGATAAAGAGTGCAACAGTTTTTTGATATTTAAACAAATTTTAAGAAGTGGAATGGAAAAATAAGGGTTGGAATATAAATAGTACAAAGATTTGTACAGGAATAGGGAATATGACAGACACCAATAAATGGCTGGATCGGCTTTTGTCAGTGACCATGACCTTACTGCTGCTTGTCTCTATCCTTTATGTGGGAAGGGAAGCGGTTTCCAATGTGGTGGGAGAAGATGTGAAGGTGCAGGAAGAAAAACTGCGGATAGTGATTGATGCCGGGCATGGAGGTGATGATCCCGGCAAGGTGGGAATCAATGGGGCAAAGGAGAAAGATGTGAATCTCCAGATTGCAGAGCTTGTGAAACAGTATCTGGAGATGAATGATGTGGAGGTGGTAATGACCAGGGACTCCGATGCCGGACTGAATGATGCGGATGCCTCCAACAAGAAGGTACAGGATATGAAGCGAAGGATTGCACTGATCGACGAAACCTCACCAGCGCTGACAGTCAGCATTCATCAGAACAGTTATCCCGAGGAATATGTGCACGGTGCCCAGGTATTCTACTACACAGGAAGCACCCAGGGGCAGCGACTTGCGGAATATATACAGAGCCAGCTGGTGGAAAAGGTGGACCCAGAGAACAAAAGGCAGGTGAAGCCAAATGACAGCTACTACTTGCTGAAAAAGACAGAGGTGCCGATTGTCATTGTGGAGTGCGGCTTTCTGTCCAACAGTGCTGAGGCAGAAAAGCTGTGCACGCCAGAATACCAACAGCAGGTGGCCTGGGCCATACATATGGGAATTTTGCAGTATCTGAATGAAAATGGGAAATAGGGGCTTTGCGCCCCTATTTTTGACAGTGTATTTTACTGAAAGGCTCGCTGGCATAGGGTTGTCTGTTTACAGAAGAGATACCCGCAGCTCTTCCCCGCTTTTGGCACTTAAGTAGGCAGGGGCAATGTCGAAGACAGTTTTGCAGCCATGGTTCCCCTCTTTCCACAGTCGGTAAGCAGCCCTTGCGTAAGCCACGATGACACTGGCTGTAAATTCTGGATTGGAATCCAGCTTCAGATTGTACTCGATAAGGTGTTGATTTTCATTTTCCCAACCAGTGGAACCGCTGCGCAGCACAAAGCCCCCATGAGGGATGCGGCTGTGATCCCGCTTCAGCTCCTCTTCGCTGATGAAATGGACGGTGGTGTCGTAGTCTGCAAAATAGTTGGGCATGGACTTGATCTCTTCTTCAATTTTGGCCAAATCTGCCCCTTCCTCTGCCACCACAAAGCATTCTCTGGTATGCTTCTGCCTGGTGGTCAGCTCTGGATTCTTGCCGGCGCGCACAGCATCCAGAGCGCTGTCTATGGGAATAGTATATTGCTTTGCATCCTTTACGCCTGCAATTCTGCGGATGGCATCAGAGTGCCCCTGGCTGACGCCTCGGCCCCAGAAGGTGTAGTCCTTCCCCTGGGGGAGGATAGCGTTGGCATACATTCTGTTTAAGGAGAACATACCGGGATCCCAGCCCACAGAGATGATGGCTGTCTTGCTGCTTTTCTTTGCCGCTTCATCCACCTTTGCGAAATGCTCCGGGATCTTAGCGTGGGTGTCAAAGCTGTCTATTACATTGAAAAGCCCTGCGTACTGGGGGGTCTGCACTGGCAGATCTGTGGCACTGCCGCCACACAGGATCAATACGTCCAGCCTGTCTGTCCATTCTTCAGCCTCTTTCACAGAACAAACCCTGGCTGTCTGTGTGAGAATCCTTACATCAGCTGGATTCCTCCTTGTGAACACTGCTGCTAGCTCCATATCTGGATTTTGGCGGATGGCACACTCCACGCCCCGGCCCAGATTGCCGTATCCTAAAATACCGATTCTGATACCCATAGAAATCTCCCTTTCCTTTAATCACTGTGATTTTTGCCTTTTTTATTATAAACGCCCAGGTTATTTTGCGCAAGTGGTTCCTGCTCCTGGATCCGCTTCTGCCAAAAGGCTGTCAAAAATGGCTGTAGCACAGATAAGCTCCGGCTTTCAGAAGCACTGCAATGGCTAAAATGGCAAAGGACAGGTAAAAGGCTGCCATATCAAACATGGAGGCAGTCAGGGTAATGAAGAG
>CANRZC010000392.1 GCA_947644185.1 uncultured Acetatifactor sp. | reverse complement strand
ATTCTGTTTACTATTACTTTTTCTCCTGGTTCACCTTCATAGTCAGGCTAATGCGCTTTCTGGCCTCATCCACCCCCAGCACCTGCACTTCTACCACATCCCCCACGCTGACCGCCTCTAAAGGATGCTTGATAAAGCGGTCTGTAATCTGAGAGATATGCACTAGGCCATCCTGGTGTACTCCGATATCTACGAACACGCCAAAGTCAATCACATTGCGAACTGTGCCCTTTAAAATCATACCGGGCTTTAGATCTTTCATGTCCAACACATCGCTGCGCAAAATCGGTCTAGGCATATCGTCTCTGGGGTCCCGGGCAGGCTTTTCCAGTTCCTTTAGAATATCCGTCAGCGTGATCTCCCCGATTCCCAGCTCTTCTGCCAACTGCTTCTTATCTCTCACCCGGCGTGCCAAAGACCCTTCTCCGGTATTGTCTTTTCCTGTCGCAACTTCACTGGCTGCACTATGTTTTCCAGAAGGACCCTCTGAACCTGTACTTCCCCCAGGCGCTACCGTCATCCCGCCCATGGCTGCAGCCAGCGCCTTGCCCATGGCGGTATTGGTGTTGGAGATGCGAATTCCCTTCTGGGATGGTCTGCCATTCCCCTGTGTCTTTCCTGGGGCAGCGCCCTTGCCCTGGGATGTCTTCTTTCCTTCCTGGGAATTCTTTGTCAGGGTATCATTGCCCTTTTTTTCCGCTGCTTTCTTCTGCATCTGACGGACGTCTTCCATGGTCAGGCCCAGCTTCTCTAAAAGCTTCATAGTGGCCTCATAGGACTCCGGGTGGACGCTGGTGGCATCCAGCGGGTTCTCACCGTCTAGAATACGCATGAATCCTGCGCACTGTTCATAGGCCTTTGGCCCTAGCTTTGCCACCTTTAAAAGCTGTCTCCTGTTGGTGAAGCGACCATTGGTCTCCCGATAATCTACGATGTTCCGTGCAATTGTCTTGTTGATACCAGATATATATTCCAGGAGCGAAGCGGAGGCTGTATTTAAATCTACCCCTACTTTGTTTACACTGTCCTCCACCACACCGCTTAAGGCATCGCTTAATTTCTTCTGGTTCATGTCATGCTGATACTGTCCTACGCCAATGGATTTGGGGTCGATTTTCACCAGCTCTGCCAAGGGATCCTGAAGTCTTCTGGCAATGGAAGCAGCACTTCTCTGCCCCACGTCAAAGTTGGGAAATTCCTCGGTGGCCAGCTTGCTGGCAGAATACACGCTGGCGCCAGCCTCGCTGACGATCACATACTGCACCGGCCGATCCAGTTCCTTCAGCAGATCTACGATAATCTGCTCAGACTCCCTGGAAGCTGTGCCATTGCCCACAGATATCAGATCCACATGATATTTTGCTATCAGCTTCTTCAGCTCACGCTTGGACTCTTCCACCTTATTTTGAGGAGCTGTAGGATAAATGACCTTCGTATCCAGCACCTTCCCAGTGGGATCCACCACAGCCAGTTTGCAGCCAGTGCGAAACGCAGGATCCCAGCCCAGCACTACCTTCCCGGCAATGGGAGGCTGTAGCAAGAGCTGCTCTAGATTCTTTCCGAACACATTGATGGCCCCGTCCTCAGCTTTCTCTGTCAGCTCATTGCGGATTTCCCGCTCGATAGCTGGCGCAATTAATCGCTCATAGCTGTCAGCTATGACTTCTTGCAGCAAAGGTGTGGTATAAGGATTATCCCTGGTAATTGTCTGCTTTGCCAGATACCGGAGGATTCGTTCCTGGGGAGCATTGACTTTTATGGTCAACACTTTTTCCGCCTCCCCACGGTTCAGCGCTAATGTTCTGTGTCCAGCCATTTTCCGCACAGGCTCTTCAAAGTTGTAGTACATCTCGTACACACTGGTAGCTTTCTCGTCCTTCGCACTGCTGGCAATCACGCCTTTCTCCACCGTAGCCTCTCTGATATAGCTGCGGTAGTCCGCGTTATCTGAAATAGCTTCCGCAATGATGTCCTTGGCCCCCTGAATGGCCTCCTGTACAGTGCCCACACGCTTTTCTTCCTCTGCGTCCTCTCCGGTGACGTATTTCAATGCCTCCTGCTCCACAGGCTCTGTGGCGTCCTGGGCCAGGATATAATTTGCCAGCCCGTCCAGTCCTTTGGCCTTAGCCACACTGGCTCTGGTCTTTCTCTTCGGGCGGTAAGGGCGGTACAGATCTTCCACCACCACTAAAGTCTGAGCTGCCGAAATCTTTTCTCTCAGCTCCTCTGTAAGCTTCCCCTGCTCCTCAATGCTGCTTAAGACCTGCTCCTTCTTCTCCTGGAGACTGCGCAGATACTGGAGCCTCTCGTGCAAGTCGCGGAGCTGCTCATCGTTTAGGGAGCCTGTGACTTCCTTCCTGTATCGAGAAATAAAAGGGATGGTACACCCCTCGTCTATCAGCTTTACCGCGGCCTCCACCTGCCACTTTTCCACCTTCAGTTCTTCTTTGATTGTCTGAAAAATGTCCATAGTAAACCAGCCTTATCACTGCTTAAAAAGCATGGATTGCCCAATAATGTCAAAA
>CANRZC010000391.1 GCA_947644185.1 uncultured Acetatifactor sp. | reverse complement strand
GTGATTGTATGCCAAGTGGTGCAGACATTATCAAGGATTATGTGACAGAGTTTTCAAGACTGCAAAATTGGATGCTTGCTATCAGGGAGAAGGATCCCGCAACCTATGCTTCCATGCATGACAGGTACATTGAGCTCAAAGTGACTTTGAACAGTTTTTGAGTCAATCTGGCAGAACTTGATAAAGTGAAAGAATGAGAAAGAAACAGCCAACGCTCCCGTTGGCTGTTTCGCATATCTCTTAGAACAACAGCTTTACCAGCGCATAACCGGAAAAAAGTCCCTCTGGAATGACAATTTCATAACAGTCAGGAGCATTTTGGGAGATGGCCAATTCCTGTTCTGTCTCCATTTCAGGAGATGTGATGAATGCTCTGACATTTTCCGGCAGCTCTAAGCCTTCCAGCTTTACAGAAAGTCTCGGAAGAAGCTTTCTGTCAGGGTCAGTATCCACAAATTGCGGTATGGTTTCATCCTCCGGGACAAAGCGATCCACTTTTGACACCATATCCGCCGTGTTGACCAGATGGAGAGCCATGCCAGGCTTTACGCGGTACAGGGAAGGAATGATATCAGGTGCTCCCTCCACGGACAGTCTCCTCCCTGCCAGAAGGGCAATCAACCGTCCGTTTTCTGCCTTCATGGTATCGATCTGGGAGCCCTCCACAAAGGTAGCCTCCGCTGACTTCTTCCAGATGGCAGGCTGTATGGGATTTGTGCCAGTTTCCCCGCAGAAGCAGATGATTTTTCCCTTACCTACGGATTCTATCACGCCGGCACAGAAACCATCCTTTGTCTTGGCAAAAGGCAGTCCGGCTACATCCTTGAAAAAGTAGTGTGCCAGCGCATTTTCAAATGCCAGCGTCTCCCCCCTGTAGCTGATTGTGATAGGGGTTTTGGCGTGGATGGGTGTGGCCTTTGACTGCATACCCAAAATCTGCAGGGCAGTATTCAGATCCCGATGCTTGAAACTATCGTCTTTCTCGGCAAAAACGCCGGAAATATACAGGATGCCGCCCCTTTCTACATATTCCTTCAGCTTTAGAAGTTCCCCATGTGTCATAGCCTCAACGCTGATGACTGCAATCATTTTGTGCTGGCACAGGGTATCCATATCATCTTCTTCAAATACCATGTCGCAGGCAATACCGGACAGATAGGTGGCTTCCACAAAGCTCATCAGGGGCTTCATGAATTTCAGCGGGGCGTCATGATCGCAGTAATCCCTGGTTTTTTTGGAAAAATAGAATGAGATATCACTTATCTTCTCAGGGGCACAGTAAAAATCCCCATTCTTTTGCTCAAAGATGCGGTAATCCCTGTCATAGTAGCGCCCGGCTACAGCGCTGTTGGTGCCGGTGAAAATCTGACCCCAGGAGCGTGCCAGGGCCCAGCCCGCATAGGTGCTGTCCTTGGTTGAGGGATACATCAAAGCCATGGAAGGCACCTGGTAGCGCCTGGCCAGGGCATAGCGGTGAACTGCCTCACCGGCAAAGCACACATAGGACTCTCTGATAATGCCACAGCATTCTTGGAAAATATAATCCCACAGCGGCGCGCCTCCCTCGAAACCATAGCAGGTGGTGTCGAAGGGCAGAACCTCAGCGCAGTATGCAGGGCGTATGGGATCGAAGCCCAGGCTTTTATAAAATTTATCAAGCCGGAAATGAAAATCTGCACTGCTGTTTTTCTTGAATTTTTTCCAGGCAATATAGACGGGATTCTCATAATTTTCATAAAATGCAGCCCAATTTTCCGGTAGGGGCAGCTCGTACCCTGTCTCATTTCGGAATTTTTCGCGACAATATCTGCAGGTACAGGCAGTGCCGCCGCCGAACCATTGGACATCGTCGTTCATCATGCCATCCACACCCAGGGCAATAATTTTTGCCAGATGCTCTTTATAAATCCGCTCATAATCCGGGTGGTTGAAGCAATGGGCATTTCCGTTATAGTGCTTGAAGATCCAGTCCATATTTCTTCCCTCAGTGTGAATATAGGAGCTGAGGGCTTTCTTCCCGGAACTGCCGTCTATCTGGGCAAAATCGTCCAGAGCTGGGCCGCCCGGTACAGGATTATCCGTGGAAGCTTTGGTAAAATCAGGAAAATCTTCTGGACCGTGCTGGCCGGGGGCTTTTTTCCCCAGCTTTCCGTTGGGTACGCTGTTGTAGTCCCAGGTAAGATGGGAGCTGTGGTGTTCTACCACCTTGATGCCATGTCTGTGGAAGACTTCTGTGAGTCTGCCTATGGTCTGGACAATCTCGTCCCAATAAGCCAGGTAAGACAGACGGAAATGGGTTCCAAACAGGATGACCGTGGTAATCCCACTTTTTTCATATTGTGCTGCGTCCTGCTCTATCTTTTCCGCATCCCAATTGAATATTGCCTCTGAACCATACCAATACCAGCCAAATCGTTGATTCCATGGATCCATGATATTTGCCATACTTTGTACCTCTCCTGTTGTTTTATTTTTGGAGCTATGGAAATAGATATCCACTATTATAGGAGAGCAGGCCTGCCTGTCAAGA
>CANRZC010000390.1 GCA_947644185.1 uncultured Acetatifactor sp. | reverse complement strand
GGCAGGGCGAATGTTTGGATTACGCTCGCGGAAAATGAGTTTCGGGGGGTGAGGATTGGGATGAGAAAAAGTATCATATTCAGAGAAGCGGACAGAGTGGGAATCGTGGCAGCATCAAGGGAAGTCTATCCTGGTTTCAGGACTTGAAAGCATACTGTGACAAGGTGGAGTGGGATAGTATTCTGCGGGATTCCATCTACTTAAACCCCAGACAGTTCGTGGAAGGGCTCAGAGACGGGAAAAGTGGCGTCTACGACGAGACCATTGGAAAGAAAATCAATCCCCACGATCTGATTCTGCTGGTGGACGGGGAGGCGGTGGAGCGCTACATCCGCCAGAACCCTAAGGTTTCCATGCAGAGCAAAATCAATATGCTCAATGATCGCCTCATCAATAAAATAAAGGAGGAGTTTCTGGGAAAGGGTGTCAAGTACACAGAGCCTGAGCGAAAGGCCATTCTGAAGGCCTATCGGGGCAGGTATGGCGGAAAAGTGTGGAAGGGCTCCATCTATGAGCTGTACCGGAAATTCCTGGAGCTGCAGGCCCTCAAGGGGAAGGCCGTGGACATCCCTGCAGACCAATTCGACGTGTACGATCTGGCAGCGTTAGCCTATCTCTATAAGAGAATCAAGGAGACAGACGTGATTAGTGAAGCGCACCATATTGTCATCGATGAGGCCCAGGATTTCGGTATGATGGCATACTCTGTGCTACATTTCTGCATTAAGGACTGCACCTACACAGTCATGGGGGATGTATCCCAAAACATTCACTTTGGTTTCGGCCTAAATGACTGGGATGAGCTGCGGGCATTGCTTCTGCCAGATGAGATGGACAGCTTTGGCATCCTGAAGAAGAGCTACCGCAATACCGTGGAAATTTCCGACTTTGCCACTGGAATCCTCCATCATGGCAGCTTTTCCAGCTATCCTGTGGAGCCTATCATTCGCCACGGTAGCCCGGTGACTGTCCTGCAAAAAGGGGAAGAGGACATCATCAAGGAGGCTGCGGATATCTGTAAAAATTGGCAAAAGAATGGATATGAGACTATCGCAATCGTGTGCAGAAACCAGCGCACCGCCGCCTGGGCAGCAAAAGAGCTGGAGCAGTATATAGAGGTGATGGAGAGCGATTTGGAGAGGGCAGTGTTTGGAACCGGCATCATGGTTCTTCCCGTGGAATACACAAAGGGCCTGGAGTTTGATACGGTGTTGATTTTAGATCCCACAAGGGCAGAATATCCCGTGGACGACGGACATGCAAAGCTGCTCTACGTGGCCGCCACAAGAGCGCTGCACGAGCTATGTGTGCTCCATACCCAGGACTTGACAGGACTCATAGCAGATCCCATTCCAGAGAAAAGACAGTTTCCAGAAAAGCTTCCGAAAAGGGACGAAAACTCTGTTCAGACACCAAAAACAGACATAAAGCAGCAGAGACCATACAGCCAGGAATCTAACTTTGATAAAATCCCTGGCCAGAGAGCACAAAATTCTGGCCTCCTAGGAAAGCCTAGGGTTTCTATCACGCAGTATTCCCCACAGAACAAGTGGAAGAGCCAGGAGCAATCTGTCAGGCAGCAGGGCATTAGCCTCCCTGGGAACCCCGGCATAAAAGCAAAACAAATGCCAGTAGAGCCCAAAAGTGCGTCCACACTCCCGGCCTTTGGCGACATTCCGCCCACAGAGAAGCTGCGTCCTCCCGGCCACGGAAAGATCGATCTCTCCATCCGCTTGGTCATGAGACACCCAGACGGTCTCTACCTGCAGAGCCGCTATGGCACTCTGCGCCTGAGCCCCGTGGGCAGTGCTATCATGCGCATCTCCTTTGTCAGACAGGGCCAGCCTTATAAAGCTGTGCATCCAGGGATCTCAGTGGATCGCACAGAGAAGTTCTGGATGTATCGAGACAGTAGCAAAATAGTAGAGCTGACCACCGATGAGCTGGCTCTTCAGGTAGATAAGGCCACAGGTGCAATTCGCTATCTGGCTCTGGAGGAAAACCAGAAAGCCCCAAAGCTCCTTTTGGCAGAGCGGGCCAGAGACTGCAGACAGCTAGAACCATCTGCTGACAAAAGCCTGCGCACATGGCTGTACTTTGACTGGGCCAAAGATGAACACCTCTACAGCTTTGGCGGGAAGGGACAGCCCGGCGTAAGTCTGCGGGGCAGCTCCAGATACATTTCCCGGAACCAGGATGGGCTTCCCTTCTTTTTGTCGGACAAGGGGTATGGAATACTGGCCGCCACCAGCGGTCCTGCCTTTCTGTGCGACATTCCAGCTTACGGGTCCTATTTATACGCAGAAAACCACCAGCAGATGGATTTCTACTTTATAGCAGGGAGACGCCAGGATACCATCCTGAATGCATGTGCTTATCTGTGTGGAGCCCTTTAGAAGTCCATATACCACATCTTTTTGCTTTTATTGTTGGGGTTCTGAGTTGACAGCGATAGCCTCCACCCAAGTCTCCAGCACTTCCTCACTTTTTCCTTCACAGGGGATATTCCAGACATTTACCGCAAACCGGG
>CANRZC010000389.1 GCA_947644185.1 uncultured Acetatifactor sp. | reverse complement strand
CCTGCCTGTGGTATCCTGTACATTGTACTTCATGTAGCCGTTCTTATCTAACAGTGTAAAGGTACAATTCTGAATCAGAAGGTTCTTAAAGGTCAACTGCGCATTATCATGCTGAGGATCCAAATGGGGATCCCCGTATTCATAATAATCATAGGTGCCTGTCTGAGCATTGTATTTCAGCGTAGAGCTATTGTGGGGGAAGGGCAGCTGAATCTCCGTACAGTCAATTGCTCCAGCCTCACCTGACAGATCCACTTCCTGATTGGAGAACTTCAGATGCTCGCCGGGATAATACTCATTGTATTCCCTGCTGTACTTCGAGCTGTTAAAGTTCTTGTCCAGATCACCCTCAAGAATGTATTCCGTAAATTCCGTGGGTTTCCCATTCTTTACACGGCCAAAGGTACCACTGAAATTGTCCAAATAGTCCTGTGCAATCAGATCGTCAATGTAAAAAGGTCCTCCGTCATGGCACAGCACTGCATTCCATTCTGCGGTCAGGAAAATATTGGTTGGTCTGGTGCTGCGTATACTTCCCATCTGCTGGATTTTACCCCAGTCCTTTACCAGTGCCATAAGTCTTGTGACCCTGCCATTCTCTGTGCTGTTCATGATCTCATAGACCACATCCGCTTCTGTCAGGCCATAGTGGGGAAGGGCAATTTTCTCGTTGTCTATCATAACTGCAACGGGGCGCTGATCCTTCAAGCTCTCATCGATCCACTCATTGGTCAGCTCGCTCCGGTACATGCCATCCCGGGTTTCTTCCTCCTCTTCCGGCTCGGTCTCAGATTCTTCGGGCACATCCGCAGTAGGCTCCGGTGTATCCTCCACAGCCACAGGTTCCAGAGATTGTATAGGAGAGCTTTCTTCATCGCTTCCTCCGCAGCCAGCTAAGATCATTGTGGCTGCCATAATTGCCGCTAGTGTCTTCTTTTTCATGAAAATATCCTTTCTTTCCTGTTTTTTTCTTATTTTATCCCCTAATCTCCCTTTTTGTCCATTCATTCTATGGAAATATAAGTAATTATTAGGGATTACACTTTTCATCGTCCATAAATGCACGGGAACCCGTTGCCCCCGTCTGCCCCTGGTACTTCCCACGGTAAGGATGAAGGGCACAGGCATCCATCTCCGCAAACACCAGCTGCCCTACCCTGCGTCCTGCCTTCAATTCAATGGCACAGCGATTGGCATTGAACAGCTCCAGCGTAATCTCCCCCTGAAAGCCCGGATCCACCCACCCAGCATTCTGGATGAAAAGTCCCATTCGTCCCAGAGAGCTTCTGCCCTCCACAAAGGCCGTCAGATTATCCGGCAGGGCAATGTACTCCTTTGTGGTAGCCAGGACAAACTGACCAGGCAAAAGCACATATCTGTCCGTCTCTATGGTCCGATACTGGATCTCGTTCTCCAAATCAATGATACCTGTGGGCAAATCCTCAATGATACTGAACATATTCCCCAGTCTGATATCCACGCTGGCAGGTTGTATCTGACTGTCCTCCAGAGGAGAAATGGACAGTGTCCCCTCCCTGAGCATTCTTATGATCGTCCTGTCCGATAAAACCATCTCGCCCTCCTCTTTTCCCTGGCAAGTCTTTTCTCCTGCCCGGGGCCTCCTCCTGTGCAGCTTTGCCCTTAAAATCATCTATATCCAGCAGCGGCCAGATTGTCATAGCTTTGTTTTAAGCAATCAAAGGGACTTCCCTGGCAGATATCCTGCTCCACCAGCATGTATTTACAGCTAGTCCCCTCCAGTTTCTTTAAGATAGCCTCAAAGTTCAGATTTCCTTCCATCACCGGAGCCATCACAGCCCCCTCTGCGCTGACAGCCATATCCTTTAGATGCACGCAGGGAATCCTATCCTGCAAAAGTTCAATCCACTGGCACACATCTGCTCCAGCAGCCTGCACCCAATAGGTATCCAGGGTAAAGCCCAGCTCCTCGGGCCCAAACCACTCCATAAGGTATTCCAGCATGCGCTTTTGCCCGTCTGCGCCCTCTGCCTTTACCTTGCGGAACTCAAAGTTATGGTTGTGATACATCAAAAGCTTTCCCGCAGCCGCAATTTTCTTTGCAGGTTCCTTAAAATCTTCCGCGAAATTCGCCAGCCATTCCGGTGTGCGGTACTTGTCCGGCATGGCGCCCAGGCCGATGTAATCGCATCCCATGATGTCATGCTCCGCAATCAGCCGCTCTGTATCATAGAGAATGCGGTTCACGTCGCTGTGGGTCAGCACGATTTCCAGCCCTTCCCCATCGCAGATCTCCCGAATGCGCTCCGGTGAGATCTCCTTTCCCACAGCGGAGATCTGCACTGTCTTATAGCCTATCTGCGCCACTCGCTTCATACTCCGCGCAAAATCCTTTTCGTTCTGTGTATACGCTCGTATGGTATATAACTGAGCTCCTGTCTTCATACCGTTTGCCCCCCTTGTTGTTGAAATTGATTTTATAATATCATTTTTTTATCACAAATTCAAGCTGCATTCCATGACTGTGTATACCATTTTCTCCCTTGAGCTCATTTCCCCTTTTC
>CANRZC010000388.1 GCA_947644185.1 uncultured Acetatifactor sp. | reverse complement strand
GGTACAACAAGTGATTCATATCTGGATGGAGACGCAGCTCTTTGGCATAGTCGCTCAGATAAAATACTCTGTGCTGGTAATCCCGCACTCGTTCCACAGGAAGCTTTTCCAATTGAAGCTTTTCCTGCAGCCTGTAATATCCCTTGCTGGCCAGATAATGTAGGAGCCCGCATGTGACAGCAAGGAGCAAACCTGCCAGATCCGAGGTGAGTAGATAAGAGAAATATAGGACGCCGCTGGTAAGCTCAAAGAGAAAATCCTTGCCATCATTCATAAAACGCTCAATACACTGTTGGGTCTGGGTGGTGGACAGCACGAAATCATTGTAAAATTCCGTGTCATCATAACAGGAAAGATCCAGGGAGAGAGCCTTCTCATAAATTTGCCTTCGCAGCTCAAAGGTCAGCACGGGCTTGATCCGCTCAAAAGACCAGTGAAAATAGACACTGTCGATGAGCTGGTGGACCAAAAAGAGCACAAAGATCCCCAAAGTCAGCAGTGCCACCTGAGAGAAGGGAGCACCATTTTCTGCCGCCTCTAAATTGTATCCGATCCAGATGGTATACTCGAAGAAGACGAATGCACTTTGCTCTACGGCTGCAAAGACATTGAACCAGAATAGCTTTGGTGCATGTTTGCAGCAAAAGGAAATGAGCCAGAGCTGCTGGGAAAGATTCTTTTTCATAGGGCCTCCTCCTGGATGATATCCATTTTATATTTTTCTGCCTGCATCCTGTAGAGAGCAGCATAGGTGCCGTTTGCCGCTAACAGCTTGTCATGGGTGCCCACCTCGGCAATGCGTCCATTCTTTAGGACAATGATTTTCGCCATATCCTGTATGGAGGAGAGACGGTGGGAGATGAGGAAAAGGATGTGCTCTCTGCTCTCCTGCTTGATGCTCTCCATCAGAGCGTATTCCGCCATAGGGTCCAGAGCGCTGGAGGGCTCGTCAAAAATGCGAATGGGAGCTTCTCGAAAGAAAGCCCTTGCGGCTAACAGCTTCTGATACTGACCGCCAGATAGGACTACACCATTTTGGTCAAATTCCCGAGTCAGCGTGGAGGAGAGGCCATTTGGCAGGTGTTCTATGGTTTCTAAAATGCCAGCCTGGGAGAGGGCTTGACGAAGCGCATCGCCGGGAGAGCTCTCCTGTCCCATCAGTAGATTGTCAAGAATGCTTCTGGCGAAGATCTTCCCATCCTGGAAAGCGGCGGAAAATAGCTTTCTGTAGGCTTTTAAATTGTATTTTCGAATGTCAATGTCATTTACAAGGATTTGGCCCTCTGTGGGGTCGTAAAGGCGCAGCAGGAGCTTTATCAATGTGGTCTTGCCGGCACCGTTGTAGCCCACCAAAGCGCAGCTTTCCTTTTCCTGTAAGGTGAAATTGATATCTTTTAGAATGAAGCGCCCTGGTTTATAGGCAAAGCTCACATGGCGAAATTCTATCCTGTGAACCTGCTCTTTCGGCTGTATTCCATCGGAGTTCTCCGGGAGATTGGGCTGAAAACTCAGAAAATTCCGCAGATTTTGGATGTAGAGGCTGTTTTTCATACTTTCCAGCAGGGCTTTCGTGTAATTGATAAGAGTCCAGGACACAGATGTCATCAAGGTGGTGAGCACCGCAAAGTCTGACAGCGCCATGGTACCCGACACAAGTGTGCGGTAGGCCCCGTAAAAGATCACACCCTCAAAGATGATCACAAAGGTAAAAAAGAGATATCCCCAGCCCAACAGAATATTTTTTGTGGCGTATTTGTCCATAGTGCCGGTAATGCCGGCCTTTGCATCCTGCTGCTTTTTTTCCATCACATGGTAGATGTGAGTCATGCGCAGCTCTTTGGCGTAGTCCGACAGATGGATCACCCGGTTTACATAGTCTGCTATTCGGCGAAAGACAATGGACTCCTCATAGATCCGGTAGGAAAGGCGGTTTAAGCCTTCTGCAAACACGAAATTGCCAATGAGAGGAGCCAGGGCAAACAAAATGACAAAGGGGTCGATCCGGATCATCATGATCCAGGAGATCACCACAGAGGCGCTGCCCATAAGGAGATGCCATATGTTGTCGATAGTGCTGAGCAGACGTTTATCGCTGTCCGCCATGGCCATCAGGTAGCGGTTGTAGAAATCGCTGTCTTCAAAGCAGGACAGATCCGCATTGTTTGCTTTGGCATAGAGTCTGTGATAGAGCCCCTGATAGATGTCCACATCTGTCACAGGGACTAAAAAGGCGTCGTACCAGCTATTGTATAAAAAAATCAGGAAAAAGGTACCCACAGTCAGGCCCAGAAAGAGGAGAACCTGTGGGAAGCTCCCGCCTGTCTCTATCAAAGACAAGACCTTTTTCATGAAGAATCCGGCAAAAAATAGATATTCAAACTGATCCAACCCATAGTGGACACCGTGGCAGATCACACGTTTAGGCGAGATCCGAAAGGCCAGGCCGAAGATAAAGAGATTGTTGGATAGTGTACGGCGGAAAGTGTTTTTCTGCTTCATAGACGCCTCCATTCACAGAATCATCTGTGTTTTGATGGTTCCAGTAT
>CANRZC010000387.1 GCA_947644185.1 uncultured Acetatifactor sp. | reverse complement strand
ATGCTCCGCACCGCTTTTGCTTGTGTCCCTGTGTGTTGGTCTGATTATCAGTATTTTGTACAAAGCGCGACCAGATGAAGTGAAGCTGATTATGGTGGATCCAAAGGTGGTGGAGCTAAGTATATACAATGGTATTCCCCACCTGCTGATCCCAGTAGTGACGGATCCGAAGAAGGCATCTGCTGCTCTCAAATGGGGAGTGGCTGAGATGGAGGACAGATACCGCAAATTTGCAGAATATAATGTAAGGGATTTAAAGGGGTACAATAAGAAACTGGAGACAATGCGGGAGAAGGGCGATGAAAGTGTTCCCGCAAAGCTCCCCCAGATTGTCATTATTGTGGACGAGCTGGCGGATTTGATGATGGTATGTCCCGGGGAAGTGGAGGAGTCTATCTGTCGTCTGGCTCAGCTGGCCCGGGCCTGCGGTATTCATTTGATTATTGCTACCCAGCGGCCTAGCGTGGACGTTATAACAGGGCTGATCAAGGCAAATATGCCCAGCCGTGTGGCCTTTTCTGTATCCAGTGGTGTGGACTCCCGCACGATTTTGGACATGGTGGGAGCAGAGAAGCTTCTGGGCAAGGGGGATATGCTTTTTTACCCCCAGGGCTATGCAAAGCCTGCCAGGGTCCAAGGGGCATTTGTGTCAGATCAAGAGGTGTCTGATGTGGTAGATTTCTGGAAAAACCAGGCTTTGGGCAATACCTATGAGGAGGATATCGAGGAGAGGATTGCCAACATGGGAAGCTCTGGAGGAGATGGAAAGGCCTCAGGGGGAAGTGAAGTTGACGATCTGTTTGAGAAAGCAGGACGTCTGATTATTGATAAGGATAAGGCGTCTATTGGCATGCTGCAGCGAGCGCTACAGATTGGCTTCAACAGGGCGGCCAGAATTATGGATCAGCTATGCCAGTATGGTGTAGTGGGAGAGGAAGAGGGGACAAAGCCCAGGAAGATTTTGATGAGTCCTGAACAGTTCCAGCAGATGATAGAGGAAATAAACTGATGCGCGCCGAAGCGCGCAAGGGGGTAAGAATGAAGACAGATTTAGAGATCGCACAGGAAGCAGTGATGGAGCCTATTGGCAGGGTTGGAGAGAGGTTAGGGATCCGGGAGGAGGACTTAGAACCTTATGGCAGATACAAGGCTAAGCTTTCGGATGAATATCTGGAGAACTTAAGAGATAAGCCAAATGGGAAACTAATCCTGGTGACAGCTATCAATCCCACTC
The DNA here is from genome assembly GCA_947644185.1 of uncultured Acetatifactor sp. Lineage (GTDB taxonomy): Bacteria > Bacillota > Clostridia > Lachnospirales > Lachnospiraceae > Acetatifactor. The sequence goes on along the minus strand of CANRZC010000387.1, from coordinate 1,313 downwards.
CGGCCGGGGAGGGCAAGACCACCACCAGCGTAGGGCTGGGGCAGGCCTTTGGAAAGCTTGGGAAAAAGGCTGTAGTGGCTCTGCGTGAGCCGTCCTTAGGGCCTTGCTTTGGAATCAAGGGAGGTGCCGCAGGAGGCGGATATGCGCAAGTAGTGCCTATGGAGGAGCTAAATCTTCATTTCACGGGAGACTTCCATGCAATTACCTCTGCAAACAACTTGCTGGCAGCACTTTTGGACAATCATATCCAGCAGGGGAACGAACTGCAGATTGACAGCAGACAGATTATCTGGAAACGCTGTATGGATATGAATGACAGAGTGCTGCGGAATATTGTGGTGGGTCTTGGCAGCAAGGCAGATGGCTTCGTGCGGGAGGATCATTTTGTCATTACTGTGGCCAGCGAAATCATGGCAATTTTGTGTCTGGCTGAGGATATGAAGGATTTAAAGGAGAGGCTGTCGAGAATTATTGTGGCCTACAACTATGCAGGAAAGCCTGTGACAGCGGGAGAGCTTCGCGCTGTGGGTGCTATGGCGGCACTTTTAAAGGATGCTATGAAGCCCAATTTGATTCAGACCCTGGAACACACGCCAGTGCTGGTACACGGAGGACCCTTTGCCAATATTGCCCATGGCTGTAACTCTGTGAGAGCCACCAGAGCAGCGCTGAAGATGGCGGATTATTGCATTACGGAGGCAGGGTTCGGGGCCGATTTAGGAGCAGAGAAGTTCTTTGACATCAAATGCCGTATTGCAGATTTGAAACCTGATGCTGCGGTACTGGTTGCAACAATTCGCGCTTTAAAGTACAATGGTGGTAGGCAGAAGGATGAGCTGGGAACAGAGGATCTGAATGCGCTGCAAAAAGGCATTGAGAACCTGGAGAAACACATTGAAAACTTGCAGAAATATGGCGTGCCTGTAGTCGTGACCTTGAACTCCTTTGTGACTGATACTGAGGCGGAGATTGACTTTGTGAGGAAGTTCTGCAAAGAGCGGCAATGCGAGTTCGCGCTGTCTGAGGTTTGGGCAAAGGGAGGAGATGGCGGCATAGAGCTGGCAGAGAAGGTGATCCAGACCCTAGAAACCAAAAAGAGTGATTTCCGTTTGCTTTATGAAGACGATTTGTCCTTAGTAGACAAGATAAGAACAGTGGCAAAGGAGATATATGGGGCAGGCAGTGTCAGCTTTTCGGCCGCAGCAAAAAAACAGTTACAGAAGCTGACGGAATTAGGATTTGGGAAACTGCCTGTGTGTATGGAGGATATGGATGATCTGTCCGAGTGGGGCAAGGACTTTGATCTGGGAGGA
>CANRZC010000386.1 GCA_947644185.1 uncultured Acetatifactor sp. | reverse complement strand
AGACTCAATAAAAGCAGTCTCATATAAGATATCCTCCCGAAGCTCTATTACTTTCCGGGAAAGAGCTCCCTTCAACTGCTTTACAGAAAAAGTAAGGGCCCTCTCATTTTGGGCACTGATCACATCCATCACTGCTTCCGCTCTGGACAGATCCATTCTACCATTCAGAAAGGCTCTTTTCGTGAATTCACCAGGATCAGCCAGCCTGGCTCCACACTTGATAGCTGTCTGCAAGATCTTGCTCATGACCAGCACGCCCCCATGACACTGAATCTCCACCGTATCCTCACCGGTGAAGCTTTTTGGCGATTTCATCACCACAGCGAGAACCTCATCTATCTCTAAAGAATCCTCTCTATTTACTACGAAACCGTAATAAAATCTGTGACTTTCAGCCCTTTTTAGAACCTTCTTCCCAGAGGGAGATCGGAACATTCTATCGCCCACATCCACTGCTGTCTGGCCACTTATCCGCACAATTCCAATGCCGGAATCCGTCAGTCCTGTGGCAATGGCCGCAATTGTATCCCCACTTTCCATAGACTTCTCTCCCTAAAAATCTGTCTCTAAAAAAACCGGATACCTAACAATATCCGGTTTTTTCATTCATTATTGTCTCTTATAGGTGACTACTACCCTGCGGAATGGCTCATCTCCTTCGCTGTGTGTGGAAATATACCTTTCATTTTGCAGAGCGGAATGGATGATTCTCCTCTCATAAGGATTCATAGGCTCTAAGGAAACTGGCCTTCTGGTCTTCTTTACCTTATAGGCTATATTCTTCGCCAGATTCTCCAAAGTCTCCTTCCTTCTCTGTCTGTAATCCTCCGTATCCACCTTTACTCTGATATATTCCTCTGATTCCTTATTGACCACCAGAGATACCAGATACTGCAGAGAATCCAATGTCTGTCCTCTCTTACCTATGAGCACACCCATCTCATCCCCGGCAAGATCAATGTCCATGGCCCTGCCTTCCTGATCATAATTTACATCCACTGCTACTTCCAGATGCATGGCTTCAAATACATTCCGTAAGAAAATCTTCGCTACCTCTTCCACAGAATGCTTTTCTATCTTTACTGCAGCCTTGATAACAGCAGGTTTGGACCCAATTCCAAGAAATCCACTGGAACCCTCTTCCACGATCTGATAGTCAAGCTTATCGCTTGTAACACCAAATTTCAGGCAGGCTTCTGTAATAGCCTCATTCACAGTCTTAGCACTAATCTCTATATATTCCTGGTTATCCATAGCCATTTCTTTACCCCTCCAAAACTGTCCTAGTTCTTATTATTTCTCTCATTATAGTCCTTAACCATATTAGCCTTCTCCAGCATACTTCCAGCCTTTGCGCTGCCAGTCCTTACACTTCCCGCACTTGAACTTACGGAAGCTTTATCCGCCATGCTAGAGCCCTTTGGTTTTGTATTGGTATTTGCATTGGTGCTGGTATTTGCTTTTGTCTGCTGTCCGTTTGCTTTATTCTGGATATTTCGGGTATTCATGTTTGCATAGGCATTCATGCGTTCCTGGGTCTGTTTCATTTTTTCCATTTTCTTAGCGCTCTTTACAGAGTTCTTTTTAATGATTTCGTCAAAGTCCATCTTGTCAATGTGCCTATTGATGACCACCTGCTGAATGCTCCTGACCACACTACCGGCTACCCAGTAAAGACCCATACCGGCAGGCAGTGTAAAGCAAAACCAGGCTGACATCAATGGCATAAACATATTCATGGTCTTCATGGAAGCAGCCATGGAATTGGCCTTTTCATTGTCGCTCTTTGGCTGCTGTGGCATCAGCTTCACATTGATCCACTGGGTCACTGCAGAAAGAACCGGAATCAGCACTGCACCTATTACTATCCCCCAGGCTCCCATTGCCATTCCCCTTTTGATCAAATCGCTTGGAGAATCTCCCATGTGCAGTCCCAGGAAATTGTTATAGACATCGATGAGACCTCTGGTAACATCATTGCTGATAATCAACTTTCCCTGGTAGGTAAGCTGAGTCAAATCGTAATGCTCTGCCACCAAAGACAAATCTGTAGAAGACAATCTATTCAGCACATCGATGATTCCATTGCCAAGATCTCCTTTTGTCATAGACTGTCCGTACATACTTACCATTCTGGTAATAGATTCCACACCAGAATCCTGTAAAAATCCGCCCCCGTCCACAGAGATAATCTTGTCAGCCAGTACCCTGAAGGTCTCTCCTATCTTCGTCACATAGGCGGGCATCCTCTGGATAACCTGATACAATGCAAACAGGATAGGCATCTGAATCAGCAGCTGTACACAGCTACCGCTGGCAGACACTCCATATTTGGCATAGATCATCTGAATTTCCTGATTCTTTGCCATCATGGATTCCTGATCCGATCTTCCCTTGTATTTGGCTTCAATGGCCTGAATCTCAGGACTCATCTTCACCTGAAGCTTAGAGAATTTCTGCTGCTTAATGTTAAGGGGTGTCATCAATAGGTTCACCACTATGGTAAACAAAATAATGGCGAGACCAATGTTTGGAAGCCCTACCATGGTCAATAACATATTTAATTGTTGGTAAAGCTGCAACAATTCGATTGTC
>CANRZC010000385.1 GCA_947644185.1 uncultured Acetatifactor sp. | reverse complement strand
GTGTGCCGCAGGAGCTGCTTCGCCTCCTGGATCCTTAAGTCATTTACATACTGCTTAAAGGGCACACCCATATCCTTCTGAAAGCTTCGTCCTAGATAGGCAGAGCTTATGTAAAAGCGCTCCGCTGTATCCTTCAATGTAATCGGCTCTCTAAAATGCTGTCTCGCATAGGCTGCCACTTTCATGGCTACCCCACGGCTTGCCTCCTCTTTCCCATACACATGGGCAAAGACTGTGTCAATTTGTTCCCATAGCAGCCTGGTCCAAGTCTCATAGCGAATAAAGCAAGCCTCATTCCTCCAGTCCAAGGGTTTCAGTTGGAGAATGTCAGCCTCTTTTGTGGAGAGCAGATCCGTCAGCATATAGTAGATCCGGTGACTAACCTCCTGCAAAAAGACCAGGTTCAGCCTGCTTTCACATAGCGCCCTATCCAACCTGTCATATGCAATCTGCAATAGTTCATGATCTCGATCCTGCATGGCTTTTTTGATCTGCTCCAAATACGCCGTTTCTCCCTCTAACCTCTGGTCCGAGGTTCCTGCCTCCATGGCCAAATTATCCTGCAGTAAATTACCCCCCCAGAAAACCTCCGTCATCATCTGATATAGATGCTGGTCATAATCATTCCGAAAAGTCCCATCACTTCTGTTGAACAAAGTTCCATCAAACAGCAGCGCACATGTTAGCCCCTGCTTTTTCAGATGATGCAACAGATGACGGCCAAACAAAGTGAAGCTGTACTGGTATTCCACCAATGCCATAGGTGACACCAAATAGCTTAAAACGCTGCCCCTATTCCTGCAGAAAGCACCCTCTCCGCCCTGAAGCCTCTCCTCAATGGTCTCCCGCACCATGCGATAAGCCTCCGCCTGAATCTCACTGTCCTCCACCACCACACAGTGCATCATTCCATATTCCCGAAAAGGCAGCCTATCTCCGTCTCCATTATGGTACATCTGTTTCACTGCCAGCACCTGCTCCTGAATCACTGCCTTTTTTGATTTCCTTCTCTTATCCTGCAGGGAGGCAGAAAGCTCTCCCAGCAGATTTTCCACCTCTTCCTCATCAACCGGCTTTGTCAAATATGCCCTAACACCATACCGGATTGCCGTCTTTGCGTATTCGAAATCACTGTATCCTGACAACATGACAATATCGGGAAGGGATTGCAGCTTCTCCTGCAACTTTCCCAAAAAGGTTAAGCCATCCATAACCGGCATACGCACATCCAGAAAAATCACGTCCGGCTGAAAATTCTCCCATTTCTCCAGGGCGTCCTGGCCGTTTCTCGCAGTGGCACACACTTTGAACCCATAGGCCTCAAAGTCAATAATCGCAGGCAGATTCTCCCTGATTGCCTTCTCATCGTCCACAATCATCACCTGAAACATAGCATATACCTCCTGTCTATTGTCCCTGTACCCTCTTTTTCATCAGACTATTCTCCCGTCTTCTCTATTCTTGCCGGAATCCAGATAGCACAGACTGTACCCTTTCCGGTAACACTATCAATATCAAACCTGAAGTCATCCTGATAGTATAGCATCAGACGACGATATACATTCCATAACCCCACGCTCTTTCCCGCTTCCGCCTCTCCGCTGAGCATGGCTTTTAGCTCCCTAAGCTTTTCTTTGGACATGCCGCCTCCATTGTCCTCCACCTTTAACTTCAGCCACCCTTCCTCCACACAGGCAGTCACCTTTACCTGCCGGTCAAAGGACACTGCCTCTACCCCGTGGACACAGGCATTCTCTGCCAGAGGCTGCAATGTCATTTTGGGCAGCAGGCAATCCTTCGCCTCTTCCGATACATTGATTTCATAGGAAAACTCATCCTCAAAACGATAATTTTGAATATGGAAGAACTCATCCAAAAACCCAATTTCCTCCTGAAGCGTGATAATGTTGTCATGCCATTCCAGAATATTTCGGAACATTTTAGCCATATACTTAATCATGGCAGCCGTCTCCCGCTCTCCCTTGACCAGAGCCTTCAATCGGATACTCTCCAGGGCGTTAAACATGAAATGCGGGTTTACCTGTGCCTGCAGGGCCAGAAGCTTTGCCTGATTGGTCTCCTTCTCCAGCTCCATCCAGGTAATTCGAGCCTTATATTCTTTCTCGATGAGATCCTGCAGTTGTGCGCTCATATGGTTTAAGCTATTCTCTAAAATTGTAAATTCATCCCTTCCACCTTCTTCCGGCGACGTTTGAACAAAATTCCCCTTAGAAATCTCCTCCGACTGTCCCACCAGCCTGCGGAGCCGTCTATTCATATTGCCCACTACCACGAATATCCATATCAGCGAAAAAAGAATACCCAGCACAAAAATACTTCCCGACAGTCTCCCGCTTTGCCTAAATTCCTCCGAAATCATTCCGGTATCATAAATACCATACAAAATCAAAGGAAAGCCCCACAGACTTCTCTTAAGAATCATTTTACCGTCTGCCAACTTTCCTTCTTCAGCCTCAAAAAATTCCATTTCATTGTGCTGCTTCGCTGCTGCCAGTACCCTGCCGTTTGTGTCGGTGACCAGCATATTATCAAAAAGATTACATCCCCATTGCCAAAGCTTCTCTTTAAAGCGTGGGCAATCTCAATTAG
>CANRZC010000384.1 GCA_947644185.1 uncultured Acetatifactor sp. | reverse complement strand
TATTTCAAGGAAAGATAGAGGGAATTGTCCCCAAACAGTCCATTCATGACTATGGACTTTATATCCTCGTCTGTATAATGGACATTCCCCTCCACGTAAACAGTCCGAATGGTATATGTCTTTTTGAGATATCCCACTGTCCCGGCTGTTGCCAGCAGCAGAATAGCCAGCAAAATCCAGATACCCACTCTACTTTTTCTAAACACTTGTCACACGCGCTCCTAATTCTCTAAAGTCCCTGCTGATATTCTCATACCCTCGATAGATATAGGGACATCCTCCCACTACAGTCTCTCCCTCCGCCATCAGACCAGCCACCACCAAAGCAGCGCCTCCCCTCAGTTCTTTTGCCTCCACACAGGCTCCCCGTAAAGTCTCTTTGCCGTGGATAAACACACTTTTGGAACCGATCATTTCTATGGAGGCTCCCATCTTTTTCAATTCTTCCACAATTCGGAAGCGATTCTCGAAAATTCTCTCCTCAATGTGACTACAGCCCTTTCCCCTTGTCTCCACTGCCAGTACCACTGACTGCAGATCTGTGGGAAAGCCTGGGTAAGGTGCCGTTACAAGCTCTATGGATGCAGGTCTTCCAGGAGCCTGTACATAAATGCCCTCCCTGGAGGTGCATACCCGCCCGCCCATCTGCACTGCAGCCTCCAGCACTGCTTGCATCTCTTCCTCAGGGGCATGCTCCAAAAACACACTGCCTCCCGCACCGATGCAGCCGAACAGATAGGTCCCTGCCACAATTCTATCCGCTGGTACTGTGAAATCTGTCCCATATAGCCGTCTGCCACCGTGGATCACCAGCCTACTACTTCCAATCCCCTCAATCCACCCACCACAGTGCTCCAAAAAGATACAAAGTGCAGAGATCTCAGGTTCCATGGCAGCTCCTTCCAGCACAGTATCCCCATCTGCCATCACACCAGCCAATATAACATTTTCTGTAGCTCCCACAGAAGGGAAAGGAAGCTTGACAACCGCACCGTGAAGCCTGTCAGAAAAGGCCTTTAAAAGCCCTTCCTCCTCCACAAACTCCACCCCCATCTGGCCGAGAGCAGACAGGTGCAAATCTATGGGGCGCTCACCGATGACACATCCTCCGGGATGCTCCATAGCCACCTCGCTACATCTCCCAATCAACGCCCCCAAAAGGCACAGGGAAGATCGCATTCCCTTCACCGCCTCTCGTGGCATTTCTGCTCTTCGCACCTGGGACGAATCTACGAAAACGCCTGTCTCCTGCCAATGGACACTGCAGCCCAGACTTTTCAGCAAGCTGACCATAGAGTATACATCCGCTATTCTGGGACAATTCCTGATAAAAGAGCTCTCTCCCACTAGCAGCGTAGCCGCCAGAATGGGCAGTGAAGCATTTTTAGAACCTTGTACACGAACCTTTCCCTGTAGGGCCATGCCGCCCTGAATACGAATAGAATCCATAAACCACCATCCGGCTTCCTTGATTGCATATTCTATCCTATGAGAGAAATGGCATAAGTGTACCTTGTCCAATTCGGATCGGACAAAGAGCCTGAGAAAAACAGCCTATTTTTACAGCTCCTTTAATTGTATCCTTCTTGCCACACTTAAGACCAGCCCGATTTCTATCAGCAGGAACATCACCGCCGAGCCTCCATAGCTGATGAACGGAAGCGAGATTCCGGTGTTTGGGATGCTGTTTGTCACCACGGCTATGTTCAGAATCGCCTGTATGGCAATATGTCCCATGACACCCACCACCAGCATTGCGCCAAATAGATCCGGTGCATTGTTGGCGATTACCATCATGCGCCACAGTAACATAATGAACATAATAATGACAGCAACCGCGCCGAAGAGTCCTAGCTCCTCACAGATAATGGAAAAGATCATGTCGTTCTGAGCCTCCGGCAGGAAATTCAGCTTCTGCATACTCTGTCCCAGGCCCTTGCCCCAGACACCGCCACTTCCGATGGCATACAGGCCTTGCAGGGTCTGGAAGCCTGTGCCCGTGGCATCGCTCTCCGGATCCAGCCAGGTGGCGATTCTTCCGAAACGGAAGTTCACCTCCTCCCCCTCCGCCGCATTCTGGGTGGAGGACACTGCCAAAAATACTACCAGCACTGCTGCCACCACCACCAGGCCACCCATAATGAGGAATTTCTTATAATCAGGGCTGGCCACAAATACCATCAACACCGAAATACCCATAATGATAATGGCAGAGCTCAGGTTCTTTGTGATCAAGTAGATCTCCAGCACCACCGGCAGCGGTAATAGAATCATAAGGCCAAACCCCTTCATGGTGCGCACATTCTTCCCTATCTTGCACACCATCACTGCCAGAAACAGAATCAGACACAGCTTTCCTACCTCTGCCGGCTGAAGGTTGAATCCAATGCCAGGAATCTTGATCCACCGTCTGGCTCCATGGGACTCCACGCCCAATGGCGTCTTTACCACAGGTACCAGAGCCATAGAAAAAAAATACCCAAACAATGCGAATCGTTCCCAGAAATGATAGGGGATATTCGCCACAATGATCATCAACACCATACCGATGATGATAGCTATCAGCTGTCTCTTCATATAATATGTAGTGTCCTCGTAAGTCTGGAAAGCTTCAT
>CANRZC010000383.1 GCA_947644185.1 uncultured Acetatifactor sp. | reverse complement strand
ACCCCTATATTTACTGTGATCACAGTGCTGGGCAATGGAGCTGCTATATGGATTTTGATATCTTTGGCTCTACTGCTTTCAAAGAAGACCCGCAAGATAGCTCTTATATGTGCTGCCGCTATGCTGGTGTCTCTATTGATCAACAATCTGGCTTTAAAGAATATTGTGGGGAGAATGAGACCTTATGATGTGGTGGAGGGGCTGGTTCCACTGATTGGAAAACCCAGGGACTATTCTTTTCCCTCTGGGCACACTGCCAGCTCTTTTGCAGCAGCGTGGGTATTGTACAAGCGGCTTCCAAAGAGCTTTGGAATTTCTGCGCTGGTGTTGGCTGGCCTGATAGGTGTGTCACGGCTATACTTGGGGGTGCATTATCCTACAGATGTGCTATTCGGTATTGTCAGTGGCATAGGATGCGGATATATCGCTGGTGCTATAGCTTCGTTTTTACGAAAAGAGAGGGAGCAGAACACAGAAAATATAGAAGAAAGCGAACAGTGATTGACAAAAATCCGTGGATGGAGGTATGATAAATGTGAAGCTGCCGCTAGGCGGCATGGTGGGAAGTGGGAGAAAGTTTTGACAGAGGGTGGAAGATGGACTTGAGGACGTAAGCTGGCGCTTATATTGATTGGAGGAGCGAAAACACATGGAGAACAAACAAATGGATACAGATCTGCTTTTAAAACAGGTGGATGCACTTTACGAGGAGAACAGGGGAGAGGAAGCAGAGCAGCTGATGAAAAGCTCTATAGCAGAGGCCATAGCCCTAGGGGACGATGGTGCTCGCCTGCAGCTTTTGAATGAGCTGTTAGGGTATTACCGGGAGACTAGTCAGAAGGAAATGGTCTTCCAGATAGCTGATGAGGCTATTTGCCATGCGAAAAATATGGGCTTAGACGGAACCGTGCCCTATGCCACCACGCTTTTGAACGTGGCCACAGCGTACAGAGCTTGTGGCAGAATTCAGGAATCAAAGGAATACTATGCCCAGGTGCAAGATATCTATGACAAACAGCTAGAGCCAGATAGCATGCTTATGGCTGGCCTAAAGAACAATATGGCATTGCTGTATCAGGAGACAGGGGATTTTGCCACTGCAAAGGAAAAACTGTTGGAGGCATTGGCAATTGTATCAGGAAAAGGGATTGCCTATGAGATGGGCGTCACCTATGCCAACCTGGCCAGCACTTGTATGCAGTTGAAGGAAAAGGAGGCTGCATGTGATTACGCTGGCAAATCTGTAGAGATATTTGAGCGGGAAAAGGTGACAGACAGCCATTATGCTGCAGCACTTGCCACCTTGGGGGCTTACAGCTATCATGAGAAGGATTTCGGAAAGGCTTTAGAATATTACAAACGTGGTATGGAGGCTGTGGAAAAGAATCTGGGCAGAAATGAATACTATCGCAGGCTACAAGAGAATGCTGCTGCATGTGAGAGGGCATTGGTGAAGGAGGAGCAAGGAGTAGGTCTGCACTTGGCCAGGCAATACTATGAAGAGTGTGGCAGACAGATGATAGAGGAGCAGTTCCCTGCCTATGCGGGGAGAATCGCAGTAGGGCTGGTGGGTAGAGGATCGGACTGCTTTGGCTATGATGATAAAGCTTCCAGAGATCATGACTGGGGACCAGATTTTTGCATGTGGGTCACGGACGAGACATATGCTGAGATAGGAGAAGCATTACAGAAAGCCTACGAGGGTCTGCCGGAGGAATTTGGCGGTTATAAGAGAGCCGCCCATGTGAATGGCAGAGGCCGCCGAGGAGTTATCAAGATTTCAGAATTTTATAAAGCTCTGGTGGGCGCCCAGAGCTATGAGGAAATCCACTGGAGGAGTGTAAGTGATGCTGGGCTGGCTGCTGCGGTGAATGGAGAGGTGTTCCGGGATGACGAAGGTGTCTTCACAGCATTCCGAGAAAAACTGAAAAAGGGTTACCCGGAGGATATCCGTTACCTGAAGCTGGCGGAGAGTGCAGCTAGATTTTCACAGACTGCCCAATATAATTACCTTCGGATGCTGGGCAGAGGGGATATTCTCACCGCCCAGATGATGGTTTGGGATGGTATCAAGGAGGGCATGAAGCTGCAGCATTATATTGAAGGGAAATACCCGCCCCATGACAAATGGCTTTACCGGAACCTTTCCACTTCGGAGCAAGGCAGGGAAATGGCTAGCATGCTACAGGATGTTTCAAGCAGGCTGGCAGGAAGTGGCGTCATGAAGAATGCCCAGGATGAGGACACCATTGAGCACAAGCTAGAGCGTATAGCTAGGTATTTTGCGGCAGAGATGTATCGGGCTGGGTTCATCAGCGATATGGATAATTATCTGGATGCGCACAGTGAAGAGCTGGTATACAAGGCATCTCTGTGGGCGAAGGAGAAAGAAGAGCTGGTAGATGAGATTGCAAAGCTGGAGTTTGAAGCTTTTGACAAGGTAAAGAACGAGGGCGGTAGAGCAAGCTGCCAGAACGACTGGGCCACTTTCTCAATTATGCGCAAGAGTCAGTATTTGACTTGGAATAAAGTAATGTTGATGCAGTATCTTTACGACTTCCACAGGGAGTATCAGAGAGGACATAATCTCATTGAGGAGAAATATGGTAGAATGATGGAG
>CANRZC010000382.1 GCA_947644185.1 uncultured Acetatifactor sp. | reverse complement strand
CGGCCCTATGGGATGCCGTACCGGCTTCTATCTGCTGCTGGCCGGGGACTACAGCTCCAGGGACATCCTGCCCCTCATGGTGCAAATGTATGAGTTCATCCGGGATTTTAAGGGTGAGGTGCCCGGTGCCTCCCCCAAGGATTGCGGCAATTACCTGGACATGAACCTGTCCATGGCAAACTTCCTGGCAAAGCGATACCTGGACAATGTGCTCTATGGAATTGATGACAGCAGGCTGGTCTATCCAGATTGAAATACGGTACGGAGAAAAGGAGAACATAATATGACCAAGATTGGAATTATCGGAGCCATGGAGCTGGAGGTAGAACAGCTTAAAAAGGAAATGAAGGCAACTGCTGTGGTGGAAAAGGCTGGGATGGACTTCTATGAAGGCACCTTAAATGAGGTTCCAGTAGTCATCGTCCGCAGCGGCATTGGGAAGGTGAATGCAGCTCTGTGTGTACAGATCCTGGTGGACGTATTCCAGGTATCCCATGTGATCAACACAGGGGTGGCAGGCTCCCTGAACGCCAGGCTGGACATCGGCGACATTCTCATATCCAGGGACGCGCTGCACCACGATATGGATGCCACCATATTTGGCTATCTGCCAGGTGAGGTGCCTCAGATGGGATTTCGGGAATTCCATGCCGATGAAAAGATGATGACCCTGGCAAAGGAGGCCTGTGAGAAAGTAAATCCTGACATTCATGTCATGTTTGGACGGGTGGTCAGCGGGGATCAGTTTATATCCAGCAAAGACACAAAGGAGTATCTTACCACCCAGTTCCAGGGGGATTGCGCGGAGATGGAGGGGGCTGCTATCGCCCATGGCGCCTATCTGAACAGTCTGCCTTTCGTGATCATCCGAGCCATTTCGGACAAGGCGGATGACAGCGCAGAAATGGACTACCCTACCTTTGAGGCCGCGGCGGCAAAGCATTCCGCTGCGCTGGTAAAGGAAATGATAAAAGGACTTCTGCCCTGAGCGGAAGTCCTTTTTATGCGCAGGCCCGCATATGGAAATTTGCCGCCCAGGCGGCATGCGGGCCGTGCGGCGAGTAGTGGAGAATGGCATTCCCCTACTCGATTGTACCTTATTTCGGTCCGTCTGCCTTCTCTTTTTTATGAAAGACAAACAGCTTACTGAATACATAATTTGCGATGGTCACCAGTACGGCTGAAATTACGCTTGCGATAACCAGATTAATGTTCAGAGCAGTTAGAATCTGCATTACCACAATATCCAGAATCCATGTGGACACCCTGGAAAGCACGAATTTCGGCGCTTCCTTCCGCATAGGCTCTTTGCTCTTGAATACGAATCGGCGATTGGTGAAATAGGCGAAAATGACACCCGTGGTCCAGTTGATGGTGCTGAGCACTGTGTTCTCAAAGGGGGTGGGATACATGGTATTGTGAAACAGCAGTGCGTTGGCAATAAATTTCGCTGCCCAGGATACGATCGTGGTCAGAACCCCTACAATCAGGTAGACGATGATTTCCTCATATTTTCGGTACAGTATCTTGCATTTTTCTATCATTGGTTTCCTCCCCTGTCCGAAGTAGTGTATACGCTTCCCTCTGCCCTCTGTGCAGGTCCATGCAGGATGGACGGTGTAGGCAGACTCATATGGTGCAGTTTACTACGATTTGTGACAGCTGTCAAGCTTTACTACATTCCGTTCTTCTCCCCGCAGGAAAGCAGCAATATTCTGATAAGCCTCCTCCACACAGCGCCTGCGGGCTTCCACGCTGGCCCAGGCCAGATGGGGGGTGATGATCAGACGGTTGCTGTCCTGAAGTCTGCTCAAGGGATTGTCCGGGGTGAGGGGCTCTTTTTCCAATACATCCAGGCCAGCAGCGGCAATCTCCTCAGCCACCAGCGCATGGTACAGATCCCCATTGTTCACCACTGCTCCTCTGGCTACATTGATAAGCACAGCCGTTGGCTTCATTTTCTGAAGCGCAGCCCGTTGGATAAAATTCCGGGACAGATTGCTTAAAGGGCAGTGCAGAGACAGAAAATCACTCTCTGCAAGTAGTGTATCCTTATCTACCTGAGGATATTCTGTGCAGGTGTTATTTCCTGTGATGGAATGGAAGATTACTTTGCACCCAAAGGCTGTGGCGATTTTCGCCACTCGTCGGCCGATATTGCCCATGCCCACAATGCCCCAGGTCTTGCCCTCCAGCTCGCAGAAAGGCAAGTCGAAATTGGAGAAGCGGCTCTGGGCGCTGTAAGCGCCGGACTTCACATAGGCATCGTAATGGAATAGCTTCTGACTCAAGGCCAGGGCCATGGTAAAGGTATGCTGTGCTACCATGGCAGTACAGTAATCCCGCACATTTGTCACCTTGATGCCTCTGGACCTGCAGTAATCCAGATCGCAATTGTCAAAGCCTGTGGCAAATTCACAGATGAGCTTTACATTTGGAGCGCTGTGGAGCGTTTCTTCCCTCAGAGGCGATTTGTTGGCAATGATGATATCTGCATTCTTGACACGCTCTCGGACCTCCTCTATGGTGACAGTATTGTCATAAATAGTGACTTCACCCAAGGTATGGATGCAGTCTACGGACACGTCTGTTCCTACACTGCCATGCAAAATATCCTTTT
>CANRZC010000381.1 GCA_947644185.1 uncultured Acetatifactor sp. | reverse complement strand
GAAAGAAGGGAATATCGGGATGTATTCTCCACCACCTCCACTTCCTTCTCCTCAGCTCCCAGCTTTTCCTTGATATAATTGTAGGCAAAGCCAGTGACTGGATTGGGCATCACTATCTCATAATGATTGATACCATGGCTTTTACCCAGCTCTGTCAGAGTCTGATAGGACACATACACCACGGTGCTGTCCAGTCCTGCCGCCTCTGCCAAATGACCGGAGGGCCTGCGCACCACGCCTGTGACAATATGGGGCTCGCCGCCGATAAAAACCGTCATTCCAGCCACGTCATTAGAGCCGAATAGCTGCCAGGCTGCATCCTCGTCTATCACACAGTAGTCCTTCATCAAATCATTGCCGGAAAAATAGGCCCCATTCAATAAGGTCAAGGGATGGAAGAGAAAGAAGTCTCCTCCAATGCCAATGGCATCCGCCGTCAGGCTGGTCCTGTCATTGGACAAGGTCACTTGCCCGTCTGCGCTGTAGGCATCCGCCCAGAGTCTGGCTCCCGGGTTCTCTGATTCCTGTACCACGGAAGCCTCTGTCAAGGCGCTGTCAACAGTATGCTCAAAATCTATAATCTCATCCTCCGTGATGCCAGAACCCACGGAGAAAAAACAGCTAACCTGGGAGGCCTTTCCGTCTTCGCTCCACCGCTCTGCCACTGTCTGGGTCATTTGGCTATTCCCCAGATGATTTGACACCAGCAGCAGTATCAGGAAAATCAGAAATGAGAGCCCCCCGCTTATGCCCAGTACCATTTTCTTCATATTAGAAATCTCCCTGCAGCCACCTCTCTCCTGCCCCATCAGTTGTCAGCCAGTCTGACCTGCTTTCCAGCCTCCACAGGCTTGGTGGAAGTGGTAATCACAAATTCATAGCCGTATAATGCTGCATTGATAGCAGACTGGGTGTCGTCGCTGGCCAGCACTTCCACGTCTACCCGGGTGGCGATGTAACGTGTGTTCAAAGGACCTGGCTTGGATTCCACGATAAGGATAAATTTGCCGTTGTTGTCCTCCCGGATAGCGCTGTTGGGTACAATGAGATCGTAGTTTGCGCTCTTCTGACCCACGGAAATATTCAGGGTCTGCCCGGCTGTCACATCGCCGTCCACGTCAAAGGTCAAAAGCTTCTTCTGGCCTGGCTCGTTTGTGTCAGGCCTGATATTGGCAAGTGTCACCGTCACATCATCATATCTCCACGCATTCACCAGATCCGCCACATCTCCCACGGACAGGCGTTTGGCCTGTTCATTGGTGACGGAAAAGCTCATGGTATAGCCCTTGCCTGCAGGCTGCAAAACTGCCACAGGGGTTCCGGGGGCTGTGGTCTCCCCTGCCACCACATTCAAGGTGGTGACGGTACCTGCCACTGGCGCTGTGATGGTGGCACCGATGGATTTCTCCGTCAGCTCCTGCACCACCTTCTCCTGGTCGCTGATCTTTTTCAAAAGGGTGGACAGATCCACTTCCTTGTTGAATCCAGCCAGCAGGTCATTCAATTCCTTCTCTGTATCTTCCTTGCTGGCAGTGTCCTTGTTCAATTTCAAGGTGAGATCTGCTTTTTCATTGTTCAAGGCCTCCCGCTGGGGGTTGGTGGTGCCGCTGATGCCTGCCTGCTTGTTGGCCAGGTTGCGCTGGGCATCGGCCAGCTTGCCTTCCCAGTTGCTCTTGGCATTCACGGCGTTGGTGTACTCCTCCTGAGCGGCGTTGAGTGCGTTTTGGGCGTTGGTGCGGTCGGTGGCTATAGAAGCGGTGACATTTTCCAGATTCACCTTTGCTTCATCCCATGCCGCTTTTTTATCAATGGCATCCTGAGCCGCAGCTGCTATACTTCCTGCTAACAGGGTCAGTTCATTCTGTTCTTCTGTAGAAATCGTCCCGTCTTCTAGCTTTTTATTCAAACTATTTTGACGCGTGACCAGTGCGACATGTTTTGCATCTGCATCATTATAAGCTGTCTCACAAGCTGTAGCCCTATCTTGTGCCGCCTGCACTCCACTATTCACCGACTCCAGCACTCCCTGGGCAGCCTCCAACTTCGCCTTGGCAGATTCAGCCCACGAAGTCACCTTACTCAACTCCCCCTGGGCATAATTAACCGCCTGCTGCTCAGCGGCAGTGTCCACCTTGTCATCTCCCAGCTTTCCCAACTGAACTTCGATCTCACCCAGCCGATTATTATAGGCATCGATATTGTTCTGCAAAGCATCGATCCGACTATTATAGGAATCAATCTGTGCCACCTTTGACTCTGTAGAGGTAATATTGCCGCTCTCCACCCTGTCTATGATGTTGGTAGAGGTATCCGCTGCTACTATGGCCTTGTCATACTCTGCCTTCAGGGAATCCAGCTGGGTCTTCGCCTCCTGGAGCTCTGTGCTCTCCGCATCCTCCAGATACATGAGCACAGCGTCCTTCTCCACCTCATCTCCCACTTTCACAGCCACCTGGGATACCTTTCTGGACTCCTTCACTTCCACATTATAAGGGTTTCCGCTCTCCACCACCCCTGATCCCCTTATTTTCGCCGTGATAGTGCCTGACTGCACATACTGCGTAGCCACTTCCGGCAGGGAATAGTTCATGATTGTGTTGGAGAAAAAGGTAAGAACCAGCATCACCG
>CANRZC010000380.1 GCA_947644185.1 uncultured Acetatifactor sp. | reverse complement strand
AATTCTCGGTAAAACGCCAGTGGAATTTACTCTTTCACACATATTTAAGGGCATAGTGAAACGAAATATAGACAATTCGCATAACATTCCAAATTGCCTAGATATGGTAAATTTTGAGTGTAAGACTAATTTCCACTGGCGTTTTACCGAGAATTCCTTTCATAGCAAGTGGAAATTGGCTGTAAAACTAAAGTCTACTTATACCCCCCTGAAGTGGAATTTAACTTTTCATTTCACACTTAACCTTAATTTTAGCGTTTTTGCAAATTTACTCTTGCTTTTTGTGAAAAATATGTTATACTCTTTTGGTAAGGGGCATTAGCGCAGTTGGGAGCGCGCCACACTGGCAGTGTGGAGGTCACGGGTTCGAATCCCGTATGCTCCATTTTTTATTGCAAACCGCAAATCCAGGATTCGTATCGTAAAATCAAGGGTTTGCGGCTTTTATTTATTCACGTGACCAATGGATGGAAAGAGGCATGCATGAACCCATTACCTAATCTACATGACATTCAAATGATTGTCTCACAACTCGGCGAGCAATATGGAGCAGACCGCATCTATCTCTTTGGCTCTTATGCCCGGGGCGAGGCGAATGAGACCAGTGACATCGATCTGCGAATCGACAGAGGGAGTATCCGTGGCTGGGCACTGGGAGGTCTGCTGGCGGATTTGGAAGAGTCTCTTCAAAAAAAGGTGGATCTACTGACAACCGGAAGCCTACAGAAAGACTTCCTTGATTCGATAAAAAATGAGGAGGTGCTTTTATATGAACGCAATCCGGGATAAAAATGTCCTGACACAAATCATATCTGTATGTTTCAGGGCAATGACAGCCTTTGCGTCTTCCGGCGCAACAGCAGCCTGCCCTGAAAAACAGTGCTCAGAATTCCTTGTGCTCCATAATCTTAATGCTGATCTGGCAGGAAAAAAGTAGCAGTGCAATGCTGATGGCCAAAGCCACCACAATGCCCATGCCAGCGCTCATCGCAGGCAATCTATCTCCCAATGCGCTTAAATCAATGCCCAGCTTCTTCACAATTTCTGCTCCTGTTATGGCCACCAAAAAGAAGCCTCCCATTACAATGATCAGGGCAATTCTGCTCTTTTCTCCCTCAAATTTCAGGCGCAGGGGAATCATAAACACGCTGACGCAAATTGCCACTGGCAAAAGCAACAGAGCTGTCATAATACCTTCCCTGGGGTCAAGACTGTCTCGGATAGCCCCAGCGGTCACTGAGAGAACTGTTCCCACCAGCCATCCACCTCCGCACATCAAGAGACCAAACAGGTATTTCTCCATCACATAATCTTTTCTGGACACAGGTAGAGAAAAGAGGAACGCATTTCCATTGTCGAATTCGTCATAGCTAATGGTGCTGGACGTAAATGTGGTCCCAATGATTGCCACATAGGTTATGATAAACGACAGATCACTCTTGTAAAAGGACATTCCCACAGCAACCAGGAGAATGATCACCAGAGAATTGCCCATATTCTTCATTAAGCGAAGATCCTTGATCAATAAGCCCTTCATAATGCCTCACCTCGTATCATCATCATAATCACTTCGTCAATGCTACCCTTCAGGATAGCAAGTTTTGGGTAGTTTTCGCTGTAGAATCGCTTCTGGTTCGTCAGGCAGCTATAGCCAAAGCTCTCCTTCCTTCTGCGGAGAATGTAGCGCTTCTCTATCTCCGCATACTGTCTCTCATCCATTTTCAGCACCCCGTAATTATCTAACAGCACATCTGTATCCTCGTGGAGTATGATTTTCCCATCATGTATCATGTAAATGTCATCGCACAGTGTCTCTAAGTCGCTGGAAATATGGGAGCTCACCAAAATTCCTCGGTTCTCATCCTGATCCATAAACTCCCGCAGCAGTTCCAGGAGCTCATCCCTAGCCACTACATCCAGGCCAGCCGTAGGCTCATCCAGTATGAGCAGCCTAGCCCTGTGGGAAATGGCCACCAAGACCTTTAGCTTTGCTTTCATGCCTGTGGAGAATTCCTTGATTTTTTGGTTGGTTGGAAGACCGAACCGCTTGACCTGCTCCAGGAAAAACGCTTTGTCAAACTGCGGGTAGAGGCTATCTATAACTGGGACAATGTCCCCTATGGTCAAGTATCCGCTAAATCCGGCATTGGACAGAACCACCCCTAGCTGCTGTCTTTCTCTCGCACTTATTTGCCTGCTATCCTTTCCCAGAATCTCTATCTCCCCGCCATCTGGGACAATAAGCCCCAGCACTGCTTTAAAGGTAGTGCTCTTCCCAGCGCCATTTTGCCCCACCAGTCCTGTCACCCTGCCCTGTAACACTTCCATAGAGCAGTCCAGCTGAAAGGTGCCGTAGCTTTTCCGCAAATTTTCTATTTTTAACATCATTATCCCTCCAGAATCAATTCAAATAAGCTTCGGATGTCCTCATCGCTTATGCCGTATCTCCTGCCCTTACAGACAGCCATTTCTAAATCTGCCTCCAGCTCCTTTTTCTGCTCCTCCAGCAATAGGCCTGGATTCACAGCGGTCACATAGGTACCCTTTCCGTGGATCGTCACGGCAAAGCCCTCCTCCTCCAGACTGTCATAGGCCTTTTTGACCGTCAGCGCGCTGATCTTAAGCTCCTTTGAGAGCCCACGG
>CANRZC010000379.1 GCA_947644185.1 uncultured Acetatifactor sp. | reverse complement strand
GAGACAGAATGCTTCCCGGAAGCGCCTTCCTTCCGCAATGGCATGTACTTTGACGAAATCTACCATGGACGCACAGCCTATGAATTTCTTCACGGGCTCACCTCCTATGAAAATACCCATCCTCCTCTGGGAAAAATCTTCATAGCCCTGGGGGTGGCTCTCTTTGGCATGAATCCTTTCGGCTGGCGTATTATAGGCACAGTTTTCGGCATTGCCATGGTGCCCATCCTCTATTTGTTCGCCAGACGCATCTGCGGAAAGGTAATCCCTGCTGCTCTGGCTTGTGTATTGTTTGCCTTTGATTTCATGCACTTTACACAGTCAAGAATTGCCACAATCGATGTGTATATCACCTTTTTTGTCCTATTGATGTACTTTTTTATGTATCAATATATCACGCTGAGCTTTTACGATACCCCGTTAAAAAGGACATGGCTTCCGCTGGGTGCATGCGGGATCTGCATGGGGTTAGGCATTGCCTCAAAATGGACAGGCATGTATGCTGGACTAGGGCTTTCGCTGCTCTTTTTCGCCTCCCTGTACCAAAGGTACCGGGAATATCTCTACGCCAAAAAAGACCCCAAAGGCCAAAGCTGTGGGATCTCTCATGCCCATATAATAGATTGCTTTCCCAAACATACAAAAAAGACCATTCTGTTTTGTCTGGTCTTTTTCGTAGCAGTACCCGCTGTCATCTATCTGCTGTCCTATTTGCCCTTTCGAGACTATGGGGACAGAGGACTGCTAAGCAGGGTACTGCACAACCAGACCAGCATGTTTTCCTACCACAGCCAGCTAGAGTCCACACATCCCTATTCCTCAGTCTGGTATGAATGGCCTGTGATCAAGCGCCCTATTTGGTACTATTCCCGTGTCATCACCCAGACGCCCCAGGGAGGACTCAGAGAGGGCATCAGCGCCTTTGGCAACCCTGCTGTATGGTGGGTGGGAATTCCCGCCTTCCTCTCTATGATCTGGCTCTGGATCGTGAAAAAGGACCGGACGGCTGGCTTTCTGACAGTGGGCTATCTAGCCCAATATCTGCCCTGGTTCTTCGTGACTCGCTCTACCTTTATCTACCACTATTTCCCCAGCGTGGGGTTTGTGGTACTCATGATTGTGTACAGTCTGCTGCAATGGGAAAAAAGAATGTCCAAGCCCAGCTTTGTGCTTATGGCAGCCCTTTACAGTGTGGCTGCTTTTGGCCTGTTCCTGCTGTTCTATCCGGTGCTTTCAGGCCAGCCGGTGGAGGCTTCCTTTGTGGCAAAATACTTGCGCTGGTTCCAAAGCTGGGTTCTGGTTGCCAAGTAGCTGTCCAAGCTTAAGCTTTTTCAGGGAAGCTGTGTCTGCTTATTCTCTCCGGAAAGCACCAGATCCAAAATATGGGCCAAGGGGTCACAGGCATTCATGACCTCCTCCAAGGTATTGTTCTGGGCCCCCAGCTCGATCAAAAGGGACTTTGGGCGCAGATGCATGTTATAGCGATAACCCCTGACAAAAATTTTGCGGGTCAGATTGGGATAGTATTCCATGGCTGTCTTCTGCATTTGAAAGGAAAATGCCAGGTTGCTGTCCAGATTTTCATTGTAGAGATAGGATATATTTCCTGTGGTCTTTGTGCGGGACAAGCCATTGAAAAACATGAATCTGGCTGTAGGTCTGCCGTCCAGATCCATCACCAGACGCGTGCCCTCGGGCATGGCATCCCTATGTAAGTCGATTACCACCTGAATGGAAGGATATTCCTGCAGAAGCTCCTCCAGCTCCCCCAGCGCCACCGCATAGGAGTCGTCCCTGGATATTGTGTCATACTGTCCCAGGTGGTGCAGCACCTTGTACCCATATTCCTCTGTGAGAATGGAGGTCAGCCGCTCTCCCACACCCATGATGGTGTCCGACATATCCCCTGGCTCAGAATCTGCAAATGCCTCATGGGCATGGGTATGGTAAATGAGAATCTGGGGACCCTCTGCGTCCTTGGAGATGGTCATATCCTCCCCCATCAATTTCTGTACGTTCAGTTGGTCACTGCCGGCTGCTGTATTGTCATCAAAGGTATAGAATTGTCGCAGTAAGGTCTCATAGTCCTCCAAAGACGCCAGATCCACGTTCATCTGTTTCTGGTGGGGCATAAAAATTGAGAATTGCTCAGAGGGCTGCAAAATCTCATTTTCCCCTTGGTTTCCTGGCAAAGAGCTGTTTTCTTCCATAATACCATTCTCTGTGGGGGGGATGTCTGCCGGCAGCTCCTGGGGTTGCTCTGCGATCTCCTCCTCGGCCTCCGCCAGCAGAATGGTGCGGATATCCTCTGCGCTCTCATCCTCAGTCTCTCTGCCTGTCATGTTGCTTCGCAGGTATCCATAAAAGGGAAAGATGCAGGCAATCTCCTCCTGTAGAAGAAAACAGGTCCCTCTGCTCCTCTCTTCCATGAACGCAGCTTCCGGCATAAATTGGCTGTACAGCAGCATGCGCGCCTCGTCACATATACTTTTCAGCATGGCTTCCCCAATGGTATCCTGTCCCTTTGTTATGGAGGACGCGCTACAGCTTTTCACCGCTGCCTGTATGCCCAAAATTAAAAATGCCAGCAATATTAGCCGTCCGGCCTGCTTTCCGGTAAAAGCTTTCCTGGAATGTTTTTCTTCCATTCTACGGCAATA
>CANRZC010000378.1 GCA_947644185.1 uncultured Acetatifactor sp. | reverse complement strand
ATAGAAGCAAGCTTCCACCGCTATAATGACTGCTCCCCCTACCTGAATCGTCTGTCTGATGCCTCCGGCCCAGATCGGCGCAGACTGCATCCCCTGTACCATTGCGTTATAAGGAACATTCACGTCCACGGAGACCCTCTCTCCGCATACGCCCTTTATAATTTTGACTACATCCTGCAGATTATCGTCTTCTGTGCAGGTCATGATCGTAGAGTTTCCTTTTTTCAGAAAACTTCCTGTGGAGGAAATCATCGTGGCCTGATATCCCTTGCTGTTTAGGGCATCTGTCACGCGCTCCGCATTATCTCTCTCCACAATCGCATAAATCAGTTTCATCTCATTCCTCCTCATATTTTTCATCTAGCCAAAACAATAGGTTTCTCTCTAAATCATAACATAATCAGGTTTATGGCACAAGAAAAACTCTCAATCCCAAGCCAGCCGGATTGCCAGCCTGTATTTTGCCAGGGCGGAGGGCATAGGATAGACTTATTCCACGGCGGGGACTAGGAATTCAGATGTGAATGCGCCGTCCTCGCTGTTGTATTTGCACCAGCCGCCGTGGGCTTCCAGGATGCTTTCTGCTCGTCGCAGGCCAAAGCCGTGGAGGCCTGTTTTGCTGGAGGAGAACAGCTTTCCCTTTTTGGAGGCTTTTGCACCAGCGGAATTGAGCATGGAGAAGTAGAGCATTTTCCCTTTCATGCCCATGAAAAGGCGCAGGAAGCGATCCCCTGTGGCATATTGGCAGGCCTCGATGGCATTCTCCAGGAGGTTTCCTACGATGATGCCAAGATCTAAGTCGGAGATCAGCAGCCTGTCAGGGACATTGGCCTTTACTGTGACAGCGATGCCCGCAGCTTTGGCCTGGGAGAGTTTAGCTGACAGAATGGCGTCCAGGGACACATTCCCGGTTTTCAGCAGCGTGTCCACATGCATAAGCTGTTCATCCAACTGGGCAATATAAGCCAGCGCACGGGCAGTCTCCCCGGCCTCTAGCTGCCCCTTAAGGGCCTGGAGGTGGTGGTGGAAGTCATGCTTGTAGCCACGCATTTCCCGGTAGATGCCCTGCACCTCTCCCAGATGCTGCCTGGACTGTTCTGTCTGATATTCCATTAATTTCAGGTAGGTTTTCTTTCTCATAGGGCTCCTATAGCGCAAAGGTGACTCTCGCTTGCTATATTCGATTATAAAATACTTGTCCACAGTTTACAATAGCCTTTAGATAATAGCCCTTTGATAATAGAATCCTTTCTTGGATTCTATTATAGCCCTTCTCTTGGATTCTATTATAGCCCCCTTGAACATTCAACTACCAGTAGAATACAGTAAAATACGCGTCCATTGTAAACTGTTTTCATATGATTTATACTGAATCTATCAGCTGATAGAAAAAATGAAATCAAACAATAGTTGAATGGAGGAAAGACAATGGATATCGGAAAGAAAATCAAAGCCCTGCGTCTGGAAAAGGAGGCAAAGCAGGAGGAGCTGGCAGAGTATCTGGGAGTGTCCATCCAGGCTGTATCGAAATGGGAGACTGGCGCCAGTGTGCCGGACATCTCGCTGCTGCCGAACCTGGCCATCTTTTTCGGAGTCACCATCGATGAGCTGTTTCAGCTTTCCAATGAGGCTGAGTTTGAGCGCATCGAGAACATGTTTTGGCATGAGAGGCGGATTGCCCCGGAGACCTTTGACCACTGCGTAAAGTTTTTAGAGGGTGTGCTGCAGGATGACCCCAAAAATGTAAGAGCCTACAGCTGCCTGGCCTACCTGTACAACCACAGGGCCCAAAGCGATCACGAGGTGGCCAGCGAGTATGCGAAAAAGGTGCTGGAGCTGGATCCGGAGGATAAGTCCGGCTGGGTGGCGTATCTGGAGGCCAACAACGGCGTCTGCGGGGACGAGTGGTATGACAACCACTTTGAGGTCATAGAGTATATCAAGGAATTCCTGAAGAAAAACCCCGGTAATTACAGAGGACTCTATGCGGTTATCGAAAATCTGCTGAAAGACGGATGGTACGACCAGGCAATTCCCTATATCGAGCAGATGCGCACTGTGGCTAAGACCCAGCAGTATCATGTCTATATGGGGGATGTGATGCTGGGCAAGGGAGATCTGGAGAAAGCCATTAGCTACTGGAACGCAGGGGTGGAGCATTTCCCGGACAGATGGCAGGCCTACTGTGATCGCGCCGATCGGTTCAAGAAGCTGGGCCGGTATCAGGAGGCATTGGCGGACTATGAGAAATGCTTTGAGATGCAGGAGCCGCCCAGGCTTACCGATGGCTTGTATTCCATGGCCCAGGTCCACGAGCTGTTAGGGGATTTCCAGGCTGCCATCCAGGACAGGCAGCGCATTATCAAATGTCTGCGGGAGGAGTACAAGACCTATTCCGGGGAGGTCATTGACAGCGAAAGGCGGGAGATAGAGCGGCTGAAGAAGCGCGCCCAAAATGTGTGAGGTCTGACATATAGTACAGACGCACAGCTTACAATGCCCAAAACGAATCGGATGTGTATCATTTTAGGTTCGTTTTGGGCAGATATTTAATGCCAGTCCGATTAACCGTTCTGTCTGATCTGCCATGAACAGTGGAATATTCAAAACATCATTATCCAGCTTCAGATTATCCAGGGAGAATCGGATTCGAAGCTTCACCTGGCCAGGGAACAGCTCCTTAAA
>CANRZC010000377.1 GCA_947644185.1 uncultured Acetatifactor sp. | reverse complement strand
CAAAGTAAATACTTTACCACCAATGATTACTTCTGTATCTGTCCTGGAAGACGATGCCATGCCCTCATACCCCTTTTGTGAAAATATATTTCCTTTTATCCATCCACATTATAGCGCATAATAGGTTGACAGGCAAGCAGAAATTTTGATAGTCTACCGAACACAGAGAAATCGTTTCCATATCTGCTCTGCACACCATTTTAGGGTTATGACTTCCACCGGATCTTTTGTGACAATGGTTTCTCTTTTATAGACCACATCATCTACCATGTAATCAATACTGCCCACTACAGTCCCAGGCTCCACAGGGGCTGTGAGCATATTCTTTACACTGTACTTTACCCGAATCTTCTCGTCCGACCGCAGTAAAAGCCCTTCCAGCCCAGTCTCCCCATAGGCGCCAGGAACAGATGATTCTTTATCGGTCCACCGTTCAGCAATTTCTACATCTGTGTAGGCAGTTGCATTTAGAATGGCTGTCTGACCATTCCGCACAGGAATCGGCGGCAGGCAAGTCTCATCAAAGGCAATGTCTTCTTCGTCAAAGCTTTTGTAAAAATAATTTTCAAGGCCATACTGCATCAGTTTTTTGGTATCGGCCCATTTATAACCCTTGTTGTTAGGCCAGCCGCAGGCAAGCAGCGCTACCACAAAGGTCCTGCCATCCCTGGTCAATGCCCCTACATAGCAGTAGCCTGCCTTGTTGGTAAATCCTGTCTTTCCCGTCAGGGCACCATCCATCATGGTCAGAAAAGCATTGTGATTCACACAGGAAAAGCTTCGACTATTGGCAGAAAAGGTATAATTCTGTGTGCCGGTGATGGTGAGAAAATCTTGTCTTTTGGGAGATTCCTGAATGCAGTATGCCAGAATCCTTGCCAATTCTTTGGCCGTTGTGCAATGCTCCTTTTGCACAGTAGTGCCGTCTGAAAGCGGGACGCTTTCTGTGGCGTCCAAACCATTAGGCGTGATAAACCATGTGTTTTCACAGCCAAGCTCCGCGGCCTTATGGTTCATCAGCCCAGCAAATGCCGCCACAGCCTGCTTGCTCTCTTCTGTGGTGTATTCTGAAATCTCTTTCTCTTTCAGATTGACTGGCAAATGCTTTCTGCCTATGTATTCAGCCAACGCCACCGCAGAGTCGTTGTGGGATTCCAGCATCAGAGAGTACAGGAGATCCCGGATGGTATATTGCTCCCCTTTTTGCAGGTATAGCTTCACCTTTGGCATACTGGCGGCATATGAAGACACCGTGAGGGTCTCATCCAGAGAAGCATTTTCTAACACCACAATACAGGTCATGATCTTCGTGGTACTGGCCATGGCCATCACTGCATTTTCATTCTTTCCGTAGAGCACACGCCCAGAGTCAGCATCCAGCAGGACTGCGGCATTGGCGAACAGAGAGGTCTCCTCCGGTGGACTTGAGACTGGCGCACCTGTGGCATTGGCCGCATTGGATTCCAAAGTCATCTGAAAGAACAACAGATAGCAGACACCCAAAAAGCCCCATATTATTTTTTTTACCCGCATTTTCATTGTCCTATTCCAATGGGATTTTTAATAATATATGAGGCTTTGTTTCCTTTTTATGTTTGATAGCATGTCCCTATCGTCACACATCTAGCTGCATCTGCACTTCGGCTTCAGCCTGCTGCTTGAATTCCTCTATCTGAACGGGATTCAGCTCTGGTAATTCGTCCAGCTTTCCCACGCCAAAGCAGCGCAGAAACTGTTCCGTGGTACCGAACAGCAAGGGCCTACCTGGCGCGTCCAGACGTCCAAGCTCAGTGATCAAGTCGTATTCCAACAGTCTGTTGATAGCATGATCACAGTTGACGCCTCTCACTCGCTCTATTTCCATTCGGGTGACTGGCTGCTTGTATGCAATGATGGATAAGGTCTCTAACACAGTATCCGTCAGGCTCATTTTCTTTGGCACTTTCGCAATCTTCACCAAATATTCATACATATCTTCTTTGGTGCATAGCTGTACAGCGTCTTCGAAGTGGACCAACGTGATTCCTCTGTCCTCTCTGGCATAGCGCTCTTCCATGCCCTTTAAGATTTCCTTTACCACCTTTACATCCTCTTCTATCACATCAGCCAGGCGGGTGATTTCTACAGACTCTCCCATAGTAAAAAGCACCGCCTCAATGACAGCTTCTGCCCTTGTTCGTTTCATGACTGAGCTTCCTTCCTTGTATTTTGCGTTTTAGACCTGCCATGTTATTACAATATCGTCGAAAAGCTTCTCTTGACTGATAATTATTTTACCAGTCTTCATCAGCTCAAGAATAATCAGAAAGGTCACAATGACTTCCATCTTGCTGGACTGATCCTCCAACAACCGCCTGAAGCTAAAATGTCCATGTTCTTTGGCGTAGGCTTCCACGTACAGCTGCTTTACATCCATGTCAATCTCTTCTTTTTCGATGTTGCCATAGCGGCTTCGAATAGGGTCGATCTTATCCTCCTGCTTTCGGATAATGGTTTTGAAGATCTCATGGAGGCGGTTCAGTGTCATATCTCCCATCAGCTGCTCATAGTCTAAAGGCGGCTTGTACAATGCTACCTCCGGTGGAAGCTTTTGCTCTCGGTACAGATTTTTGGCCGCATCTACCTGCCTGTCCCGCAGCTCCAGGGACATATATTCGTATAACTTAACTCATCGTTACTAAAAATTTCACCTTTTTTTACAT
>CANRZC010000376.1 GCA_947644185.1 uncultured Acetatifactor sp. | reverse complement strand
CAATTGTACCCAGGCTGTTTTCTATGTAGGGAAGGATGATAAATCTTATAACGGTGAAAAGTTTTCCAGCGGTTTGGCGGGTGTTATGTTTACCCTTGACAATAGCTCTCAAGAAGCTATTCTCGAAAAGCTCACGGACTTTTACGGAGAACTGTCGCCGGACGGCGGAACCACTCTAATAGAGACACAGTTGCAAGAGGAGAATCCTGATTACTTTTATCAGTACCATTTTTGTGAAGCATGGAGGGCGGAAACGCTGCCGGAAGATGTCTTTGGCCGCTTACAGCAGGTGCAGAGTAGGATTCCTGACAACAGCAACATTCCCATAGAGAAAGATGAGCCTCTGATGTATGTGAATTTTACAGGAGTAGAGGGTTATCCATGTACAATAATATTGCGTGCCAATCTGTTTACCAGCTATTTGAAAATAAAATGATGACTAGCGTTAGACCCTTAGGGCGGTTGCCTTAGGGGTCTTTTTTTAAAATAGCTTGATAAGCTTTCTCAGCCATGGTAGTATAGACATACCATGAACGGAAGTCTGAGGGTGTCCGTTCCAGAGAGGAGAAGCAATATGGCGACATGGATGGCGCATTTGCGGGTGGCGGACCGGCTTTTGGATTGTCTTAAGGGGATTACACAGACGGAATTTATCGTAGGAAATATCGCGCCGGACAGCGGCCTGCCCAATGAGGACTGGACGGCCTACACGCCGGACAGCAGGGTGTCCCATTTTCGAGTGAACCGGGATGGGGAGCCAAAGGAAATTGATGTCCAGGGCTTTGTAAACCAATATTTCAGAAAAGACCAGAGGCAGAACTATACCAGAGAGGAATTCTCCTTTTTCCTGGGCTATTTCACCCATCTTTTGACAGATCAGGAATGGTCCCGGCGCATTTACAGGCCGGCAATCGGAAGGCATCTGGAGGCATTTGGGGGAGACAAATACAAGCTCACCTGGGCTCTGAAGGGAGACTGGTACGATCTGGATTTTCTCTATCTGAAAAAGCACCCGGACTTTCGGGCGTTCCATATCTATGAGACTGCGGAGGGCTTCGTAAATTCCTATATGGATATCTTTGCCAGGGACGCTTTTGATGATCGCAGGGTCTATATCACGGGATTCTACAGGGCTGGGCGGGAGAATCTGGAGCGTGAGTATCCGTATCTCACGGAAGGGCAGATGGACGCCTTTGTAGAGAGCTGTGTGGAGGCGGTGCTGCAAAGGCTCAGAGATGAGGTTGAAGAAGTGGATTTACGGGTCGGCTTGTCCCAGGAGGAGCTCAAATGACGGATGTGGAATGGGCAGACAGGGAGGCGCTTGTGCCCACACCCTGCTATGTGGTGGACGAGACTTTGATAGAAGAGAATCTGAAGGTGCTAAAGGGGGTCATGGACAGGACAGGTGCCAAAATTTTGCTGGCCCAGAAAGCCTTTTCCATGTATGCCTTGTATCCTCTGATAGGGAGGTACCTTCACGGGGCCACGGCCAGCGGCCTGCACGAGGCCAGGCTCTGCGCGGAGGAGATGGTGGCACCCCTTAAGTCCCAGGGCAGGAGGGTGGAGAATCATATCTTTTCCCCCGCTTATAAAGAGTCAGAATTTGGAGAAATTTTGCAGTATTGCGACCATATTGTCTTCAACTCCTGGAGCCAGGTACAGCGATTTGGTCCCCGGGCAAAGGCTGCGGGGAAAAGTATAGGACTGCGCATCAATCCAGAGCACTCCACCCAGGAGGGACATGCAATCTATGATCCTTGTGGGCTGGGATCGAGGCTGGGGGTGACTTTGGAAAACTTTGAGAAGGAACTGGGGCTGGGGCAGATGGGAGAGTCGGAGGAGACTGGGGCCAGGCAGCTCCTGGAGGGCCTCCATTTCCACACCCTCTGCGAGCAGGATGCGGATGCCCTGGAAGAGACGCTGGACGCAGTGGAGGAGAAATTTGGGAGATACCTCCCCGGCATGAAATGGATCAACTTTGGCGGGGGTCACCATATCACCCGCCCAGGCTATGACATTCCCAGGCTGGAGCGCTGCATCAAAAGGATGCAGGATAAATACGGCTTGACAGTGTACTTAGAGCCTGGGGAGGCAGTGGCACTAAACGCGGGATTTCTGGTGACACAGGTGCTGGAAATCGTCCACAACAAAATCCATATCGCCATCCTGGACACTTCTGCAGCCTGCCACATGCCGGATGTATTAGAAATGCCCTACAGACCGCCCCTTACGGGAAGTGGGGAACCTGGTGAGAAGGCATATACCTATCGCCTGGCAGGCCCCACCTGTCTGGCTGGGGATATCATAGGAGACTATTCTTTTCCCAGGCCTTTGCGGGAGGGGGACAGGCTGGTGTTTCAGGATATGGCGATCTATTCCATGGTGAAGAACAATACCTTTAACGGAATGCCTTTGCCGGCCATTATTTTGCGGGGGAAAGACGGGGAATGCCTCACCATAAAGGAATTCGGTTATGGGGATTTCAAGGGGCGGCTGTCGTAACCACATGGGATTTGCCATTTTTCCCACCCAACAAAAAGAGCCCGGTGTCCCGGGCTCTTTTAAGGAGTAAAATAAAAGAAAACATGAAAGGGAAAGGTATCTATAGTCAAACTGCAAAAGCAGTATTGCTATTAGTCGAAGCTGACAGAACCCTGACCGGTATTTATCAAAATTCAACAGCTCCTTTGTTTATGTAACTATCA
>CANRZC010000375.1 GCA_947644185.1 uncultured Acetatifactor sp. | reverse complement strand
CAGGAAAGACACCGGTGTAATACATACCACTACCAGCGCAATCGGCACATTGGTAATCAGCATAAAAATCAGTGTGCCGATAATGGTCAGCACTCCTGTGAAAAGCTGGGTAAAGCCCATGAGCAGGCCATCTGCAAAGGTGTCCACATCCGCCACCACACGGCTTACAATATCGCCATAAGCCTGGGCATCCAAATACTTAAGCGGCAGCTTCTCCAGCCTCTCAAAGGCATCCTCTCTGATATCCTTTACCACATGGTAAGTGATATGATTATTGCAGGTATTCATCACCCATTGTGCCACTGCCGTAATAACTACAGCAATACCTATCTTTTTCATGATAGAGAATACGCCTGCAAAATTCACTGCACCCTTGCCCAGTAACAAATCCACAGCATCTCCTGTGAGAATGGGGATATAGAGGGTCAAAACCACGGTCACTGCCGCCAGCACCAGAGAAAGACCCACCATAAACCAATACCTGCGGATATAATTTAGCACCTGACCCAGCGTAGCCATCTGGCCACCCTTTCCCGCCATGTCCTTCTGCTTCTTATCTGCTGCCATCCTGAACACCTCCTTCCTCTTCCCTGGCAGCCTTTAGGCGCTCCTTGGGATATTGGGAAAAATAAATTTCTCTATATACGTCACAATGCTCCAGCAGTTCCTCATGGGTGCCAATGCCTGCTATCTCCCCGTCGTCCAATACAATGATCTTATCCGCATGGCGGATAGAGGAGGCCCGCTGGGAAACGATAAAGGTAGTGGTGCCCCCCTCTATCTTTTTCAATGCCATGCGCAGCTTTGCATCTGTAGCATAATCCAGCGCGGAGGCACTGTCGTCCAATATCAGGATCTGGGGCTTACGCACCAGCGCTCTTGCAATGGTCAGTCTCTGCCTCTGGCCTCCAGAAAGATTCTTGCCGTTCTGGGCGATCTCTGCGTCCAGTCCGCTCTTTTTCCCGGAAGTGCTCTTCCTCCCTTCCACAACCTCTCTGGCCTGAGCTGTATCGATGGCTTGCCACATCTCTTCCTCTGTGGCATCCGGTTTGCCCCACTGTAAATTGCTGCGAATGGTTCCCTTAAACAGCACTGCCTTCTGAGGCACCACACCCACCAGGTGGCGCAGCTTGCTTTCGGGCATCTGGCGAATGTCCCTGCCCTCCAGGCGGATTGCCCCTCCGGTCACAGGGTAGAAGCCCGGAATCAGATTCACCAGAGACGACTTACCCGAACCGGTTCCTCCGATGACACCAATGGTCTCCCCTCGGTTGACTACAAAGTCAATATCATGCAGGGTTTCAGCTCCAGCCCCTGCATAGGTCAGGGAGACATGGTCAAACTGCAGGAAAGGAGACTCTTCCACACTTGTCTGTGGCTTTTCGCCAGAAGCAGTTTTATGCTGTCCTGTCACCTGCCACTCTTTGTTCTGAATCTCGAACACGCCAGCCACCCGGTCTGCGCAGGCCAGCGCCTTTGTCACCGTGATAATCAGATTCGCCAGCTTCACCAGCTCCACCAAAATCTGGGACATATAGTTGATGATAGCCACCACTTCACCCTGGCTTAGATTTCCGATATTTACCTGAATGGCGCCAATGTAGATCAAAGCGATAATGGCACCGTTCACCACCACATAAGTCACAGGGTTCATCACAGCACTGATTTTCCCTACGAAGATCTGGCTGTCTGCAAGAGCCTTCGTGTGGCCTCTGAACCGCTCCTCCTCCTTTTCCTCTTGATGAAAGGCCCTAATGACTCGGACGCCTGTGAGATTCTCCCTGGTGACTCCCAGCACCCTGTCCAGGTTGGCCTGCACCTTCTTATACAGGGGCATGGTCCACACCATAATGCCAAACACCACAATTGTCAAAAGGGGAATTGCCACCACAAAGACCAGCGCGCTCTTCACATCGATGGTAAATGCCATGATCATAGCACCGAATACAATGATGGGCGAGCGCAGAAACAGTCGCAATACCAGGTTGACACCGGACTGAATCTGGTTCACATCGCTGGTCATCCGGGTGATCATGGTGGAAGTGCCAGCCTTGTCGATATTGGTAAAGTCCAGTCCTTGGATATGGTCAAACAGAGCCTGTCTGAGCTTTGCGGAGAAGCCCACTGCTGCCTTTGCTGCAAAAAACTGGGCTGTGATAGAAGACACCAGCCCTATCACTGCCAGTGCCAGCAGGCAGAGCCCCATCCGCCAAATATGGCCTGTGTCCGCCCCTCCTGCGCCCCCGACATTGATGCCCCTGTCAATGATGCTTGCCATTACAAGGGGCACCAGCAGCTCAAAGAAAGCTTCCAGCAGCTTAAAAAGCGGCGCCAGGATGGATTCCTTTTTATAGTCGCTCAAATACTTCATTAACCTATTCATATCTGCACCTCTTTCCTTTGGTCCAACGAAGGTATTCCTAACATTTTCTTAATTCAGAACAATTTATTTCAAGATTGGTCTCCAGTCATGCTCCACATCCAAAAACAGCTCCGCGAATTCCTCTTTATGGAAAATTCGCAGCATTCGATCCATGTGCCATATGACAGACATACCTAACAGATCATCCAACTCTACCCAAAAGACCTTCCCCTCCTTGGAGGATTTCAGCTCTCCCGAAAATCTGTCTGTCTTGAACAGAAAGACAACGTAGCGGCTCCCATCCTCTTCCACCCAGTCCTTGACGCCGCAGAGCCTGGGGCTTTCTATGGT
>CANRZC010000374.1 GCA_947644185.1 uncultured Acetatifactor sp. | reverse complement strand
GATAGTATTCATACACCCGCCTGTTCTGTGATTCCTCTAGAAGGGGGCCCTGATCTGCATCTGTTGTGCAGTCCAACTGTCCAGGAAAAGCATCTATTCTAGCCTCTGTGAAACCGCCTGTCAAA
Source organism: uncultured Acetatifactor sp. (assembly GCA_947644185.1). GTDB lineage: Bacteria > Bacillota > Clostridia > Lachnospirales > Lachnospiraceae > Acetatifactor. The sequence continues at coordinate 2,597 of CANRZC010000374.1, read as the reverse complement.
CCGTTCTTCACCTTTGACAGCTCCTGCAAGAACTTCCCAGGGGAATCCTTTTTTCCAAATTCCCGAAGGGCTTTCTCCGCCAGCTCTATTCGCAGCCCCTCATCCGCCACCACAAAGGTGCGTCCCATGTCCTGCAGGAAACGGCTGCAGATGGCATGGAAGGTTCCAATCCAGATTTCTGCCTTCTTCCTGTCCTTCCGACTCTTTGACCTTTTCCCGCTTTCAGGCCCGCTCACCTGCCCCACAGTGGATTCTGCATTCATCCTGTCTCGCATCTCCTCAGCCGCCTTGTTGGTAAAGGTCACTGCTGTAATCTCCTCCGGCGAAATTCCTCTCCTATCCAGGAGATAGCGCAGTCTGGCAATCAGTGTTCTGGTCTTGCCAGCACCAGGGCCAGCGATAACTGCTACGCTGCGCTCAACCACCTCTACAGCCTGGCGTTGACGTTCGTTCAGGCTTTCTATTACATCCAAACCATTCTCGGCCCCTGTCTCCTGCCCTCTAGGTTCTATGTCTTTCTCAGTCTGCACTTTTGAGGCATGGGCTTTCAAATCTTTCTTGCTTCGTTCCGCCTGTGTTTCTACCTGTGAAATTTGCTTTTTCTGCTCTTTCTCCATACACTGCAGTTCCTGGGCTGTGAAAAAGCTCATCTGTCCCTCCAGGCTGCTGATATCCTCTGGGGTAAGCAGTCCTATCTTCCCATATTCTCCGTCATATCCTGGCGTGCGCTCCACTTGGCCGTCTCGCAGTCGTCTGATGCCCTCTGCCACCAGCACTCCAGCTGCCTTTCGGATATCCTCCACTGGAAGCTCCCTGAGAATGGTAAATTCAGGCCCCAATGTGTCCAGCATTTGCTCATATTTTTCCAAAGCCTTTTTTCCAGCCGCAGAAATTCCCATGGAGGCACCGATTACCTCTGGAAGAGGCACTAGGCTCTCAAAAGGACGACCCGAAGGCAGGATAAATCCCTCTTCTCTGTCTGCATCTGCCAACTGCTCTATTCGGTTTAACACACCGATGGTAATTTTCTTGCCACACACAGGGCATCTTCCGCCCAATCTCACAGTCTCCTGGGGACTGATACACAGGCCGCACTTTCTATGCCCATCAAAATGGTATTTCCCTTCCTCCGGGAAAAATTCAATGGTACCTGCCAGGCCCTTTCCTTCCTGAATGGCCCCTGCCAGATTCTCATAGGACAGTTCTATGTCAAAGAGATTTGCCTCCCTCCCCAATTTCGCTGGGGAATGGGCATCAGAATTAGAAATCAGATGAAACCTATCCAGCGCTCCCACCCGCCAGATCATAGGCGGATCCGTGGAAAGTCCCGTCTCCAGCGCATGTATGTGGGGTGTCAGATCCTCGAAGCACTCTTCTATGGTATCAAATCCTGAAAAGGCGCCAAACAAAGAAAAATGGGGTGTCCAGATATGAGCAGGTACATAGACCGCCTGCGGAGAAGTGTCCAGCATAATTTCCAGCAGATCCCTGCAGGGAATCCCCAGAATAGGCCGGCCGTCCGAATGAATATTTCCGATTAGCTCCAGCCGCCTTGCCAGCGCCTCCGCTGCCTCCAGCCCTGGCAAAAGCAGCAGGCTGTGGACTTTCCGCACCCGCTCCCCCTTTTTATAAATAGAGCTGATTTCCCCGGTAATCACAAAACGCGGTTTTCTACTTACTTTCCTGGCCTCCTCAAGAACATATTCCTGTTTTAATACATACAGGCCATCCTCCGCTGGTTCCAGCTTTTCCTTCAGCTCTTCCCGCCAGGCCGGATGAGTGAAATCTCCTGTTCCTATAATATCAATTCCCTTTTTCCTGGCCCACAGATCCAGATACTCCGGTGTGCAATCTCTGCTGGTAGCCCGGGAATACCTGGAGTGGATATGCAGATCTCCTATGTACATCTTTCCTCACATTCTGCCGCCTGGGAGCGGCACATCTGAAACATTATTCATTGGCGTTTAATCTCGCCTGTCTTTTGATGCTGTTATCCATTCTTCCTTTGTCAGGATATTGACCTCATCCTCTTCCACCGTGCCCATCCTAGTCTCGAACTGACCATATGCATAATGTCTGAATCCACATTTTTCCTGAACCCTGGCAGACTGTCTGTTGGACAAAAAATGTCCGCAGAAAATCAAGTCCAGTCCCACCTCCTCAAAAAGATATCGGATAGCCTCCTCCACCGCTTCCGGCATCAGTCCCAGCCCCCAATAGCTCTTTGACAAAACATAGCCTATTTCCCGACATCTTTTCCCTTGGAATTCTGGATATCGCTCCTCTTTATACTTCTCAATGCCCAGAGATCCAATGACCTTGCCCTGATATTCCAATGCAAAGGTTTTCTTGTGTTCTATGAACTTCTCTAAAATTTCTCTGGATTCGTTTTTATCTCCGTGGGGTTTCCATCCTGCCATCTGCCCCACACCGTCTACGGATGCGTATTCGTAGAAATCATCCAAATCCGTAGCCCTCCATGGGCGCAATGTCAATCTGTCTGTCTTAAGTGTCACATTGCTTATATCGATTTCCACATTCATATATGCATTCTCCCTCTTCTCTACCACATCTTCGTCTTACTCCCTTGAGAGCTT
>CANRZC010000373.1 GCA_947644185.1 uncultured Acetatifactor sp. | reverse complement strand
TTTATTGCGGTATGGGAATAAGGAGTACAGGGGACAGTTTGCCAGCCAATCCTATTCCCACATAGAACAAGTCATACAGGAGGTTTTTACATCTTATCTGCAGTTGACTACCAAAAGTGATATTTTTTGCGTGGCCATGCATGAGCGTCATGTACAGATTCTAAGAAATGTACTGGAGAGAAGGAAGAGAATCCTATCTTTTTTTGCAGATCGGTTTTCTGTGCGGAAATATCCCCAGTCTATTGATGTGGTGGAAGACGCTGATTATATTATTGTAGATTCCAGGGAAAATGAGGAGAGGCTGCGCAGAGAATCTGCAGGGTTTATCCGAAACATCACAGATATTACCCCCTTTGATTCCAGAGTGGATTTTGGTATCAGCCAGCAGCTTCCTGTTCAGAAGATCATGGTACCGGTAGACGGGCTGGGAGAGGAAAGCTTTCGGAGGGTAATCCAGAACCTGGGAGAATACTTAAAGGAAAATGAGAGAGCAAGGGTACATCTTTTTACCAGAAAGGCGGAATGGGATAGAAAACAGCGGCTGTTGGAGGAGACCGTAGAAGCTCTGAAAGAGGCAGGACTGGAGCAGGGCTGGGCGATAATGAGTGAAAAAGGGGGAACGGCAGAGAATGACCTGGATACAGAGGAGGAAATTCCTGTAAAATTCTTTGTAGAGCAGTGTGTAGATGAACTGGAAGTAAGCAAATGTATGCGGGAGCAGAGAGTTGTGGTGGATCTGCGGGATACTTCAGAATTGTACTTACAGATTGCAGCCATCAGTATGGGGATCCCCCAGATTGTGTATAAAGAGACAGAATTTGTAGAGCATGGAAAAAATGGTTTTGTGCTAAAGCATATGGAAGGGTTAAGAGATACTTTGGCCTATTACTTGGACAGTTTGGCCAACTGGAATGAGGCAGCAGTATGCTCTTATGAGCTGGGAAAGAATTACACCACAGGGAAGCTGCTGGAAAAATGGAAAGAGGTGATTCAGTTCATTGGACGAGATTCGCGTACTACAGCTGGGAAATGAAGACTGGAATGAAATATATGCACTACCCCAGGGGATCACTATGGAATATGTGGAGGCCTTCACACAGATACCGAAAAAGCCTTATGATATGGTGTTTTTAGATCGGGCCCCTCTGGTGGAGGAACTGGAGCCATTACACTGTGGGACAAAAGCATATACCCTGTTTGTCACAGATCAGGTAAAGCTGGGGGCTAAGGCAAGACAGCTTTTTGAAGAGAAAAAGGGAAAATGGATTGGGAAAGCGGATGTTTCGGGATTTCTGCAACAGGAGGCCAGATTCTTTTTCCCAAAGCCCTATGGGGAAAAGTTCCGGCTGCGGGCCATAGCGGTGGCTCAGGGCTTTTGTGGTTGCGTCAAGTGGAGTGGGGACTGCCATGTAGAGCTTTTGGGAGACTACGGAGAAGATTTTCGGCAAATCGTATACTGGCGCAATAATATTCCGGTATCCCAGGGACAGATGCTGGATTTCTGGCTGGAATACGAGAAAGATCCAGAAGTGGAGATATCTTTATCCATCACGAAGCTTGCAAGCGGAAGTATCTCAGACATTATCGGCTGTTGGGAGTTTAACGAGGAAGATTTGAAACAGATTGTGCAGATTGACAATAACCAGTCTGGGGGATGGATATTCCTGTCTCTTCGGGCCAAGGGAAGAGGCAGGCTGCAGCTCATTGCCCTACACGATCGACATTCTCGGGGAAAGCATGGGTATTTCCTGCCTGGGGGAGAAAGGTATGTAACCTCTAAGCGGGAAGAGATTTTCTGCTATTATAATCCCGGGGACAGAAAGCCGCCTTTAAATGTATATTTTTCTGGCTATAAGACAAGGCAGGGCTTTGAGGGATATTACATGATGGAAAGCTTTGGAGCCCCCTATCTGCTGGTGGCAGAGCCAAGGCTGGAAGGCGGAAGCTTTTATATGGGATCCGAGGAATATGAGTTGCTGATGGTAAATATCATTGGGCGCTACATGGAGGAGCTGGGATTTACATCCAATCAGGTGATTATGGCAGGGCTTTCCATGGGCACTTATGGAGCTATGTACTACGGCTGTGACATAGAGCCCCATGCTATCATTTTGGGCAAGCCCCTGGCAAGTGTGGGAAATATTGCAAGGAATCTGCGGCTGAACAGACCGAGAAGCTTTGACACCTCTTTGGATGTGTTGCGGTATCTGGGAGGTGACACGGACCAGGAAGCCATACAGACATTAAACGATAGATTCTGGAAAAAATTTGATGCCGCAGACTGGGAGCATTCTAAATTTGCTGTGGCATATATGCTGGAGGACGACTATGACGCAGATGCCTATGCCACCATGCTCTCCCATCTAGACACTGTGGGAGTTCAGGTATATGGCAAAGGATTAAGAGGAAGACATAATGACAATACAAATGGGATTGTCAGCTGGTTTTCCAGCCAGTACAGTAAGATTTTGCGGGAAGACTTTGGGAGAATGAAGAAGGAATAACAGGCGGATGGAATTACAGAGATGGAATATTTACTGGAATGAGTATGTCTCAGATACCTATCTCTATGGATCAGAGATCACATACCACAAAAAGGATCATGTAGAGTTTTTGAATCGTCTGATGTCTCCGGGAACAGTGCTGAAACAATGGTATTCTAAGACCAACTTTCAGATGCAAAAGATAGAACCAGCCCTGCCCATGATAGACGGAGAAACCAGTT
>CANRZC010000372.1 GCA_947644185.1 uncultured Acetatifactor sp. | reverse complement strand
TAATGTTGATGAGGAAGGCGAAAATGCTTCTGTACTTAAAATATTTTCGGGACAGCGGATAGGCAAACATTGCTGTGATAAGCAAGGTAAGAATCGTTCCGCATACGGTTACCCCAATGGATATCACATATGCTCGTAACAGCATGGTAGACTTTTGAAACAGGTAGTCATAAGCTGATATGCTGAATTCCGATGGCAGTATCCGATAGCCCACTGTCACAAGGGAGCTCTCTGAGCTAAAGGATACTCCCAGCACCAGAAGAAATGGGAAGATACACAGCATACTCCATATGATAAAGATTACATTCAGCATGGTATTCGCTTGCCGCGATATGGCATTTATCTGTTTTCTTTTCTTTGTTTTTTTCATATTGCACCTCTCGCCTGGCCGAACAGGCATGTCAATCCCTTGAATTCCCACCTAAAACAGCGCATAGTCCTTATCTATTTTCCTTACAATCCAGTTGGTTACCAGCACCAGCACAAATCCTACCATGGACTGTAAGAACGCAGCTGCCGCCGCAAAGTTGATCATGGATACGCTATTTCCACTCATCAGATTGGTATATACATAAGTGTCCAGGGTGGATACTGCTTTCGTCAGCAAGCCGTTGACACCCAGCTGGGGCACCGTATAGAATAAGCCGATATCTGTGTTAAAAATTTTGCCAATATTCATAATGGTCAGAATGATGATCAGCGGCTTCAGCAAGGGAAGTGTAATTCTCCAGGTCTGCTGCCACTTGCTGGCCCCATCCAAAGCCGCAGCCTCATACAGGTTCTGGTCGATATTGTTGATTCCTGCCAGATACATGACGCTTCCGTACCCAGCCCCCTTCCATATATTCAGCAGAATCAGTATAAACGGCCAATACTCTTTTGCAGAGTACCATTTGACAGGCTCCTTTCCCAGTGCAGGTAAAATCAATGTGTTTACGTACCCATAGGAATGATTTAGGAACCCTGTCACCACACCAGCCAACACCACCCATGACATAAAATAGGGCAGGAACATAATGGTCTGATAGACTTTTCTGCCGCCTCGGCCGTGTAGCTCGTTCAGGCCGATGGCAAAGGCCAGTGCCACCACCAGGCCCAGCACAATGAATACCAGGTTGTACAGCAAGGTGTTCCGCACGATAACCGGTGCATAGGTACTCTGGAAGAAGGGCTTTATATTGCCAAGCCCCACCCATTTCCCGAAAAAAGCAAATTTCTTAAAGTCAATCTTTTGGAACGCCATGACAATACCTGCCATGGGAAGATAACTGTTAAAGAACAAAACAATCAACCCGGGAATGAGCATCACAAATAGGAATGCATTCTTTCGGAACTCACTGCGTTTATGAGTCTTGCCTTTTTTGACCTCCTGTTTCACAGATTCTATCTTTTTCATTCAGACCTCCTTGTTAAAACCATGGTATCAGCTCAGCCTTGCGTGCACATCTCACATATTCTTCCCTGTCAAAAGGCGCCTCCCATGTCACATAATGGTTGCGGTAGCTTCTGCCCTCCACAGTCCACACTATCTCGTAGAAGGCTGTCCTGGCTTTTGTATCCAACAGGCCTATCTGGGTAGCTGAATCCGCCCCGAGCAATGCATCTGCCTCCGCCACCACTGTATCCATAGCCACATCTGTGATACGATAGTGTATCTGCTTCGCCACAGGATAATCATTTATGCCCATCAGACTCACACAGGCATTTTCATCCGGCTCATCACACATGAGAGCCACCATCTCCTGAGATCTCTTGATATAATCATAGGCTAGCTTTTTGTCAAAATAATAGTCTACCACTGCGTCTGAGAATTGGGGGCATCCGTCAATTACATTCCACCAGATAATGCCTGTTCGGCGCCACTTTCCAATTCGGAATCTTTCAATAAAGTATTTCTTTGCCTCTGCCTGGGAAATCTGGCTCAAAAGCGAAAATTCCTCCAGATTTCCTGCATCCCCTCCGAACAGTACCTTAATCTGCTTTGCCATCAGCTCGATCCGGTAGGCATAGGGCTCCTCTGACTTGTCCGTAGGATTGGAGGCATGCAGCAGCCATTCTCCATTGTCCGTGTATGGCCACAGAGCTTCCTCTGTGATAAATTTCCGAATAGACGCCACGGAGGGGCATCCATGATAACCTGTTTCGGAAGCAAAATGGGCTGTGGCATTTCGGTAGAATTCCCCCTTATAGTAATCCCTGGGCCCCCAGAGATGCTGCTCTGGAATCATGGAGTCTCCTGCCTTGTTGGCAAATGCAACTTCGTCAATGTAAGGAGAGCTGGGAATGTAATCCCTCACATAGTCATTCATACGGACTGCCTGGCGAATGGTGCACCTGGTATTTCGATTGGTGTTGGGATCCACTCTGCCGCCAGTTCCATACCAGAAGCCCTGATCATTCTCATTGTCTCCAGACCAGAGCGCCAGACAGGGGTGGTGTCTCAGCCGCCTTATCTGGAATACTGTCTCCTCCTCAATCTTGTCCAGGAATTCAGACGTCTCTGGATATCTGGCACAGGCCTCCATAAAGTCCTGCCATACCAGAATCCCCCACTCATCACACAGGTCGTATAGCGCATCATCCTCATAATACCCGCCTCCCCAGCAGCGGATCATATTGCAGTTCAAATCCACCACCAGCTCCAGGGAAGGCTTGATTCGTTCTTTTCCTCTGGAGGGGAATGAGTCCAGAGGCACCCAATTGGTTCCCAGGATAAATGTCTTTTTATGATTTACCAGAAAACAGAAC
>CANRZC010000371.1 GCA_947644185.1 uncultured Acetatifactor sp. | reverse complement strand
TTTTTCAGGTCTTCAGATAATCCTTTCGGGATAGAATCTCCTCCAGCAGCCGTCTGTGGCCCATATGTATCCCGTCAAATTTACCTATGGCCACTGCCGTCTCCTGTTCTAATTCAATTTCGGTTGTATCAGCAATGATCTCCACCTAAAAATCACTCTTTCTCTAAAAACATTTTTACTGGCCTATACCATCTTTTTCCTGGCTCATAGGCATAAATGCCTACAAAGCTCCCGTCAGCTCTACACATACGGACCCATCTGTCCTCAGCATGAATCACTTTCTCCATGGTCTGCTCTGGCAGTATCCCATTGCCATTGTTCAACAGATTATTTGCCTCTGCCTGCACCCGGAGCACAGGACACTTCCTAAATACACTTTCCACCGGTTGCATAGCCTGGTGTAATCTGTTCTCTTCCTTAAACGTCTGCAGCTTCTCCAAGGTGTAGGCCTCTTCCAGTGAAAATTGCCCCACTTTGGTCCGGCGCAAGCTCTGCATAGTGCCGCCACATCCCAGCCGCTTTCCAATGTCCTCACATAGGGTTCTGATATAAGTCCCTTTAGAGCATACTACCCGCATTCGAACCACTGGTAAGCTACATTCCAACACTTCCAATTCATAGATCCGCACAGGACGGGCCTTCCGCTCCACCTCTTTTCCTGCTCTGGCCAGTTCATAGAGCTTTTTGCCATCTACCTTCAGCGCAGAATACATGGGAGGTACCTGAAGATACTCTCCCACAAAAGAAGCTGCGGCCTCCCTGACCTGGCTCTCATTTACATCCACTGGCAATTGCGCCAAGATTTTACCTGTCACATCCTGGGTATCCGTCACCACACCCAGCAGTAGCTCTGTCACATACTCCTTATCCCTGTCCGCCAGCATATCGCACAGCTTTGTGGCACTGCCCAGACAGACAGGAAGCACACCCGTAGCCAGAGGATCCAATGTGCCTGTGTGACCGATTTTACGCTGCCCACAGATGCCCCGCATTTTTGCCACCACATCGTGAGAGGTGAATCCAGTTTCCTTGTCAATGATTACAATTCCATTCATCATGCTCCGCTTCCCACTTCTTCAATGCTTTTTCAATATGTAGGGAAAGATTATTCACACAGTCGTGGAAGGTTCCTGTCATGTTGCATCCCGCAGCACGAGCATGGCCGCCTCCGCCAAAATATGCAGCCACCTCCGCCACATTCACTTTCTCGCTAGACCGCATACTCACTTTATATTCCAGCACACCGGTCTCATACATAAAAATGGCACAGTCTATACCCTGAATATTGCGCAGCTGATTTACAATACCATCCAGATCCTTTGGCTCTACGTTATAAAAGTCCATGGTCTTTTTGTCAATAGAGCTCACAATACAGCAGCCTCCCAGGAACCGGATGCTCTCCATCAGCGCCCTGCCCATGACCTGGGCCTGCACATAGGTTTTCTGATAAAACGTCTCCAATATCAGCTTCGGGAAGTCAAAGCCATAGCCAATCAGCTTTGCTCCCTTCTCCAGCGTGGCTGGTGTGGTATTAGAATACTGAAACACGCCAGTGTCGTGGATGATTCCCACATATAAGGCCATGGCCATATCTCTGTCCAGCTGATCCAAATCCAGCAGATCGTAAAGCACCTCACAGGTAGAACCAACCTCTGGCCGGATTATATTTATCTGGCCACCTCCCATGTTGCTCACATGGTGATCTATATTGATTGTCTTTTCTGCTGCCTTAAAATACTTCTCTGCACCTCCCAATCTGTCTGTGGAAGTGTCAAGTACGAAAAAGACATCAAAAGGGGCTTCCTCGGGAAAATCGGAATTGATTTCCCTCACCCCCTTCATTTCCTTAAAAATATCTGCTGGCTTCTCCAGGAACACTTTAATTTCCGCCGTGGCCAGGCACTTTCCCAGATACTGCCATAGTCCAAGGCATGCACAGAGACAGTCGCCGTCTGGCCTTACATGTCCAGTGATCCCGATCCGCTTCGCATTTTTGCATTCTTCCAATAAATCAAAACTCATCTACACTCATTCCTTTTCCTTTAGGTTTATACTGCGCTAAAAATCAGAATGTTCTACGCGATTTTTCGCATTTTCATCATCCTGGGCGATAACCTCGTCGATTCTGCGCGACATATGAACCCCATATTCAATTGACTGATCCATGATAAAAGTAATTTCTGGCGTATTGCGTAAATTGATTTCTCTGGCCAGCTTATTCCGCATAAAGCCCTCTGCGCTTTTCAAGCCCTCCAGAGTTGACTTCCTTGCCTCCTCACTTCCAAGCACGCTGATCCATGCCTTGCAGCTCTTTAAGTCTGGAGCCACCTCCACAGATACAACGCTTGTCCACGGACTGATCCTAGGATCCTTGATCTCCCCCCTGATGGTCTCAGCCAATACACGCTGCACTTCCCCGTTGATGCGGGTATTCTTTACACTGTTCTTTCTCATATATAAACCTTTCCAACAAATAACCCAGCTTTTCCATACAGACAGCTCTCCGGAAGCCTTACATAGCGCCTCCAGCTATCATGGCTTCACCCTGAGACACTGCTTAAGACAGGCTATTTCCTGCCTTAAGCAGAGCTCCTCAGTGTGTTAGCGAGGCACTTCTACCATAATATATGCCTCTACCATATCCAGCTCCTGAATCTGGTCAAAGCCCTCAAACACTAGACCACACTCGAAGCCTTCCTTCACCTTTCCTTCACAGTACTATACGCTATCGGTCATTGGGTAGTATTTAGGC
>CANRZC010000370.1 GCA_947644185.1 uncultured Acetatifactor sp. | reverse complement strand
AAAAAGAATAAGTCTATAGCCTATTTTGATTGGCTATAAACTTATTATACGAGGTGTGAGCAAATGAAAAAGAATGGAAGGACTCTAAGAGAAGATATTCGGATTATTGGGAGAGGAATCAGAGAGTTTGATAAGATATTGCCTAGGCAGATGGTATTTCAGCTTTCCAAAAGCCTCATTGGGGCATTTACTCCTTATATTGCAGTGGTAATGTCTGCCATGATATTGAATGAGCTGGTTGGGAGCCAGAATAAAATAAAGCTATTGACCTATATTTTGCTGTCCATAGGGGCTACCCTGCTATGCACCAGTGTTGGCGCTATTTTGGATGCAAAGATTTCTGTGGGCTACAGCCGCCTGTTTTCTACCCATGAAATTCGGTTGACAGACAAGGCCTATAGGATTCCCTTTTGTTTACTGGAAAATGATCGCATACGCAGCCTAAGAGAGCAGGTATCTGGAAGTATCGATCTGACTGGCGCAGGCATGGCCAGCCTGTATTGGGATGTGGACGTTGTGGTGAGAAATCTGTGCTCTGCAGGGATCGCTTTTGCAGTGGAGCTGCACTTTATAGGTCAGATATTAGCTGGGGTAGAAAGAGGCAGGCTCAGTGGGAGTGGGGCTGCAGCCATGATGATTCTTTTAGGGGGATTGGTTGTGGGATGCTCTTATATTACCTGTAAAATAGCGTCAAAACGTTTTGATGTGAGCTTTGATATCTTTGAACAAGGGGCAAAGTACAACAGGTATGGGGAATTCTATACCATGAATTACCTGCCGGATGAGGATATGGCAATGGATATCAGAATTTTTGGGCAAAAGAAATTGATCTTAGAGGAAAGCCAGAAAAAATGCTATCAGCCTCTGGCCCAGGGAAAAAGGAGAGAGATGAGGGCCACAAGCAAGCTTGATGTGGCAAAGGCGGTGTGTGCAGGCATTTGTGGGGCAGCGGTTTACGCAATGGTGGGATTTTTAGCCATGGGAGAGGTGATTGGAATTGGGAATGTAGTAATGCTCTATTCTGCTGTGACCATGAACATTACTGCCTTCAGTGAACTGGCCCAGATCGTGACGGATCTGCGGAACAATAACATACATTTGCTGCACTATTTTCAGTATATGGACACCATGGAAGAGGGGCATTCCATGGAAGAGGAGCATTCCATGGAAGAGGAGCATTCCATGGAAGAGGAGCACACCATGGAAAAGGGGCAGGATTCCTGGAATATTATTTTTGAAAATGTCAGCTTCCACTATCCAGAAAGCCAGGAAATGGCGCTGCAGGATATCAATCTGCGGATTGCCCCTGGGGAAAAGCTTGCAATTGTGGGAGAAAATGGCTCTGGCAAAACGACTCTGATAAAGCTGCTTTGCCGTCTGTACAGGCCCACTACAGGCCGAATTCTATACAATGGCGTAAATATCTGGGAATACCCTTACGAGGAATATATCCACAACATTGCCACTGTATTTCAGGATTTCTCCCTATTTGCATTTCCCATAGCAGAAAATGTGGCGGCATCCAAGGCGTATAATGGGGAAAAGGTATATGAAGCTCTTTGCCGGGCAGATCTGGGCAAAAAGATAGATAAGCTGTCAAAGGGAATCAGGCAGGCGATTTCCCATGCGTATGAGGAGGACGGAATGGAGCTGTCAGGCGGGGAGGCACAGAAGATTGCCATTGCCAGAGCAATTTACAAAGGGGCTCCTTTGGTGATACTGGACGAGCCCACTGCAGCCCTGGACCCTTATGCAGAAAAGGAAATCTATGAACAGTTTTTCAAAAACCTAGCCCATGAGACCATGCTTTCTATCAGTCACAGATTGTCTTCCTGTAGGTATTGCGACAGAATTGTAGTGCTTCATGGGGGACGGCTGGTGCAGCAGGGCAGTCACCAGGAGCTCCTTGGTCAAACAGATGGAAAATATGCCCGGCTATGGGAAATGCAGGCCCAGTATTATTCCTGCCAGCGATGAGTGAAGGCAGCAAGGCTGACTTTGTGTCGTTGCTTGCCGCAGAGTATTTGATTGGTAATAGGTAGAGTTGTGTGGCAAATTGAAGAAGGCAAGCCCCAGGCAGGTCAGACGCTGACCTGCCTGGGCCAGAATACCATTATAGTAGCTGTACCCCTTTTTCCTGGGCTTCCCTCCTGGTTTCCTCTGGCCAGAGGGAGCACTGTACCTCTCCGATATGGGCCTTTCGCAGGAAGAACATACAGATGCGGGATTGCCCGATACCGCCACCGATGGTGTAGGGTACTTGCTCATTTATCACTGCCTGATGGAAAGGAAGCTCAGCCCGTTCCATGCACCCTGCTATTTCCAGCTGGCGAAGCAGTGCCTCCCTGTCCACCCGGATGCCCATGCTGGACAGCTCCAGGGCAATATCTAAAATGGGGTAGTAGACAATAATGTCCGCATTTAGCGCCCAGTCGTCATAGTCTGGCGCCCGCCCGTCGTGGGGCTTGCCGTTCCCCAGGGCGTCACCGATCTGCATGACGCAGACAGCACCCTTTGCTTTGGCTATGTAATATTCCCGCTCCTTTGGTGTATTGTCCGGGAACATTTCCTCCAGCTCGCTGGTGGTGACAAAGAAGATGTCATGGGGAAGAATCTCTTCTATATAATCATAGTGGATGGACAGGTACTTCTCTGTCTTGCGCAGTACCTTGTACACCGTGCGCACCACATCCTTTAAGGTATCCAGGTTGCGCTGCTCCTTCGTGATGATTTTCTCCCAGTCCCACTGATCTACATAAATAGAATGGATATTGT
>CANRZC010000369.1 GCA_947644185.1 uncultured Acetatifactor sp. | reverse complement strand
AGCTGTTCCCAACTCCTCTTCGCATAGATTTTCCTGTAGCCACAGCTCAAATGCCATAATCGGAGTCCAAAATCCCTCTTACAATCCGATGTGCTCTGCTCACATCCTCCACAGATACGCCGATTACAAGTCTGTCTTCACATCGTACATAGCGCTGCATATTGATATCAATGTCCTGCATAGATAGGCTGGAGACAATAATGCCGATTCTGCGAGTGTTGAAATGTCCTTGCTCAATATAGAGCAGCCTCACCTCACCGTTTACATCGATGCTAGTCCCCTCCAGCTCCTCCTTCAACATGGCTATAAATCCGTTTATCTTTCCACTCTCGGTCTTCCTCACCACAATTGCCAGCCAATCAATGTTGATTGCCATGCATTCACAGGGAATCGCGCACTTTTCCAGTACCTCAAATATCTTCTGGACACTTTTCTCATCCCTTGCCAGCTTTGCCCGCCCAATTGTGACCCGAATCGCGGTTATTTCCCGAATCCTGCTTTCCATCTATCATCCCAACGCTTTCCCATGTTTTCCTCTGTGGCATCTGCAGTCACATCTGTTTCCTATCCGCCGAAAACATGTGCAAGTATACCATAAAATCAGGAAAAATACAACCGCTTTCGTCAGTTTATCTGTCTAAATCGGAAAATACATCCCCCTCTATATCCACCACTTCTTTCATGGGAATTTTCGTACCATCCTCCATGACCAGAATGTGCTCATAAAGGTCTATTTTCTTAACGCGTCCTGTGTCAGTCTGATAGGCTCCCCCTGTCTTTCTGGTGTCCGGTTTAAAATAGGTAACTGAAATCTCTGGATGCTCCCCTATCCGTTCCCTTAGATACTGCAGCTTTCCGTCAAGCCCTTCTATCAAATCCTCCTCCAGCTCCATCCTTTCATGGGTCAGCCTCCCTGTCTCCCAAATAGCATCCTCAAAGCCTGTAAGCGCCGCAAAGGGCATAAATTGTGCTGCCCGGTCAGCCACCGGCATTGCAGGATGACTCGCTGAAACCGGACGGGACAATTCAATGATATCATCATAAAGCCCTCTATCCTTCGGAGATTCCCTGGAACTCCTTTTTGCTTCTGCGCTTATTCTTACATTCTCATTTACCCCTGACATATCTTTGTCTGTACCACCTTCCCCCTGCCCCTTTTAGGCAAAGCTCTAACCCAATCTGCCTGCAAGAATCCATTATGCCTTATGTCCGCCGATCTGCTCATTTCGCGATAGGGTAGTTGCCCCTTCCTCCAGATTCATTCCCTTTAAAATGGCATTCTTTCCATATTTCTTCTTTATAGCAAGAATAGCCTCCTGCATCCTCCGTTCCCGGTTTAAGGCAGTCTCCTCCTCTTCGCGCTGTCTTTCCAATGTCTGGTAATCCGTAAAGATATCCAGCTGTTCATAAGTATCTTCCACAGGCACATCACATTCTTTCTTCACATGACCCGCCACTACTGTAACTCTACGCACCAGCAAGCTTCTATCTACAATTCTGTCATATAATTCCGTCACTGCATCCATGATCTGTCTGGTGGAGGAGGTCCATCTGCCTAGATTCGCTGTACCATGGGCGTGCTTCGGAACCTTTCTTCCATATCGGTCCGTGGTAACCTGCCCTTTGTAGCGCTTACATGCCTCAGGATTCTTCAAACTCTCCACATCATATCCTATGGTCAGCACCATTTGATCCGTCACCAATCCCTTGTCCACCAGATCCAGCACTAAGAGATCTGTCATCTCCCGCACAATAAGCTTTGCCTTTTCAAAATCATAGGGACAGTGCAGCACTTGACCGCCTCCCATGCTGCTCCCCTCAGGCTTATATGCCTTCACATGTGCAATGGTACAGGGTTCATATCCCCATGCATGATCAATAAGCAACTCAGCGTTCACGCCAAACAGCCTGTAGAGCAATTCCTCATTGTGATAGTCCAGAGGCCCTCCAAGAGAGCATCTGGCAATGTCTCCCATGGTATAAAGTCCATTTTCCTCCAGCTTTTTCGCATACCCTCCGCCTATTCTCCAGAAATCTGTCAAGGGACGATGGTTCCACAAAAGCTTTCTGTATGCCATCTCGTCCAACTGCGCAATCCGCACCCCATCTTGATTGGGCGCCGCATGCTTTGCCACAATATCCATGGCAATCTTGCACAGATACAGATTCGTGCCAATTCCCCCTGTGGCCACAATCCCGGTATCCTGCAGCACTTCCTGGATGATATGCTCCGTAAACTCCCTGGCCGTATAATGACTGGCCTTCAGATACGGGGTCACATCCATAAACACCTCGTCAATAGAATACACATGGATATCCTCCGGCGATACATATCTTAAGTAAATATCGTATATTCTTGTGCTGTATTCCAGGTATAATGCCATCCGAGGAGGTGCAACGATATAATCCACAGAAAGCTCTGGGGAGGCGGCAAGCTCTCCCCCATGATAGGAACTGCCAGAAAATTTCCCACCTGGCGCTGTGGATATGCGACTGGCGTTCACTTCTCTGATCTTCTGAACCACCTCAAATAGTCTGGGTCTCCCCGGAATGCCGTATTCCTTCATAGAGGGGGATACGGCAAGGCATATGGTCTTCTCTGTGCGACTGCTGTCCGCCACCACCAAATTGGTGTCCATCGGATCCAATCCCCGCTCTATACATTCCACGGAAGCATAAAAGGATTTCAGATCAATTGCGGCGTAAATATGCTTCTCTTCTTTTGGCATTCTTAAGCACCGCCTTTCCAGCCCGTATGGCTTTGAAACTATCTCCTTT
>CANRZC010000368.1 GCA_947644185.1 uncultured Acetatifactor sp. | reverse complement strand
TTTTTCTGCATAAGCTCTGCCTTCTTATTATAACAGATTTTCGGAAGCACAATACTATTTTGAGGCCTTACATCCCCCGACTACACAATACCAAATTCCTTATACAAAACCCAAAAGGTAACAATCAAATTTTATATTCACATTCACAATTCTTTTCACTATATTCCTGAAAATCTGTTATAATAAGAAGGCAGAGCTTATGCAGAAAAAAAGAAAAGGAGATTTCCCTATGCAATCCATGGAATCCAATCCCACAATAGAAGAAGTTCGAGCCTTTTTCCAAAAGGACTGTTTTGCCACAGAAAATGGCGCTGTTATTGAATCAGTAGAGGACGGAGCTTCTCGCTGTAGCATGATGCTTACCACTCACCACAAAAACGCGGCTGGCGGGATCATGGGCGGTGCTATCTTTACGCTGGCTGACTTTGCCTTTGCCGTGGCGTCCAACTGGCAGGGCACACTCCATGTGTCTCGCACCAGCCAAATTACTTTTTTAGGTGCAGTAAAAGGCGGACAGCTGATTGCCACTGCCCGCCGAGTCAAAGAAGGTCGCACGACCTGTTATTATCTGGTAGAAATCACTGATGAATTAGGTACGCAAATTGCCCATGTCACCATAGACGGATTTATAAAGGCATAGCGCCAGACCGCTTTGTGCACGAATAGCTCACCCGCACAGCTCTTCATTTCCATACAGCTGCAGCCCGCCTTCCTGGATGGCAGCCGCAGCTGTGTCTCCATCCGATGCCTTCACGATAATTGCCTTTTTCTCGCCTGATACCAGAGAGTACATATACTCGATATTTAAGCCTTTTGCACACAGGATAAGAGTCAAGCTGTGAAGCTCTCCCACCTGATCCTCCAGTCGTACCGCCAGCACCTCTGTCAACATAGCAGAAAAGCCATTCTCACGTAGCGACGACTTCGCCAGCTCTGGATTTGAAACTACCATGCGCAACATACCGTACTCGGTAGTGTCTGCCATACTCAAAGCCAGAATATTAATGCCCTTTTCCTTTAATATCTCCGTGGCCTTTTCCAGCCTGCCCTCCCGGTTCTCCATAAAGACTGACAACTGCTTTACAAACATATTCTCCCTCTCTTTCCGCACAGTCCCCCACTGTGCCGGTCCTTCCTCTGTGCCTGATTGCGCACATGCTTAGTCTATCTTCCTCTTGTCTATGACATGTACAGATTTGCCCATGCTGCGCTCCAAAGCCTTCGGCTCCACCAGCTTCACCTTCACAGCCAAGCCTATGGCCTGCTGGATCACATGCTCTATCTTTCTGGCCAGATTCTCCAGGGCTCTGATTTCATCCGAGAAGAAATGCTCTTCCACCTCCACCTGCACCTCCAGAGTGTCCAGATTGTTCACCCTGTCCACAATCATCAGATAGTGCGGTGTTGTACCGCCCATTTCCAGAAGCGCTGCCTCAATCTGGGACGGGAATACATTGACGCCGCGGATGATCAGCATGTCGTCACTTCTGCCAGTAAATCTCGCAATTCTTGCCGTAGTTCTGCCGCACTCGCAGGGACTGTGATCGATACTGGTCAGATCCTTTGTGCGATACCGAATCAGGGGGATTCCCTCTTTTGTCAGGGTGGATATCACCAGCTCTCCTG
The DNA here is from genome assembly GCA_947644185.1 of uncultured Acetatifactor sp. Lineage (GTDB taxonomy): Bacteria > Bacillota > Clostridia > Lachnospirales > Lachnospiraceae > Acetatifactor. The sequence goes on along the minus strand of CANRZC010000368.1, from coordinate 1,155 downwards.
TCACACCGTCTGCCACTGGCTGGAAGGTCTCTCGATCTACCACCTCCGGCAGGAAATGATCCTCATGTACATGGAGGCCCTTGTGGAACTGGCAGTCCGTGGCCACCCCGGGCCCCATGATTTCGCTGAGACCATAGATATCATGGGCATGAATGCCCAACATCCCCTCAATCTTATCCCGCATCTTCTCAGTCCATGGCTCTGCTCCATTCAGGGAAGCTTTCAGCTTAATCTGATCTCTGACCCCCATCTCCTCAATAGTCTCCGCAATGTGCATCAGATAAGAAGGCGTACATAGAATTCCTGTCACGCCGAAATCTATCATCATAGTGATCAGCTTTTTCGTGTTCCCTGTGGACATGGGTACCACTGTGGCTCCCATTTTTTCCGCGCCGTAATGACCGCCCAATCCTCCTGTGAACAGGCCGTACCCATAGGCTACTTGAATAATGTCTTCTCTCCCCAGACCTGCCATGGAGATGCACCTGGCCACGCACTCGCTCCATACATCAATGTCTCTTCTGGTATATCCTACCACTGTAGCCTTTCCTGTAGTGCCACTGGAAGCATGAATACGCACGATCTGGGAGTTAGGCACAGCAAACATCCCAAAAGGATAGGTATCCCGCAGATCATCCTTTGTGGTAAAGGGGAGCTTGTTCAGATCCTCCAATCCCCGGATATCTCCAGGCTCCAGGCCAATGGCCTGCATTTTCTTACGGTAATACTCTACATTATGATAGACTCTGTCTACCAGCTTCACCAGCCTGGCTCCCTGCAAAGCCCTCATCTCATCCCTGCTCATGCACTCTTTTGTCTCATTCCAGATCATTTTTGCACCCTTCCGCACCTGCCCCCTGCAGGCACTCTTTTTATTTTTAGAATTCTTTTTCTTTTTCGCTGCGATCTTACCTCACGAGATTATGTATTTCATGGGCGTAAATCTGATTCCATCGCTTTCCTGCTCTTCCGACAAGGGTTCAAATCCCACGTGAAGATAAAACGGTATGCCATAGGGCGAAGCGTTCACCGTGATCTCTTTGGGTGCAGGTATGTCCTTTTCAATATCCTCAAGGAGATATTGAAAAATTGCTGTGGCCCCTCCCTGCCTGTGATATTCCTTCCTGACAAATGCCAGATTAATATGTGTCCTGT
>CANRZC010000367.1 GCA_947644185.1 uncultured Acetatifactor sp. | reverse complement strand
GGCAAAGATAAACTGTATCTGATCAATTGATACTGGGGGATTCTTTTATTTGGGAGCGGGAGGTCAATACCACGGATCCGAACTACTACAAATGGACCCAGTGGATTTTCCTGAAACTCTTTAAGGCAGGTCTGGCCTACAAGAGCGAGATGCCTATCAACTGGTGTACCTCCTGCAAGGTGGGATTGGCCAATGAGGAAGTGGTGAATGGAGTCTGCGAGCGCTGCGGTGCGGAAGTAGTCCGCAAGGTGAAAAGCCAGTGGATGTTAAAGATTACAGAGTATGCTGACAAGCTGATTCAAGGCTTGGATACAGTTGACTACATTGAACGCGTCAAAGTGTCCCAGAAGAATTGGATCGGAAAGTCCCAGGGTGCAGAGGTGGACTTTACTCTTACAGGAAAAGAGGAGAAGCTGCGCATCTACACCACCAGACCGGACACATTATTTGGGGCTACCTACATGGTGGTGTCTCCAGAGCATCCGCTCATTGAAAAGTATAAGGACGAAATAGGAAACTATGAAGCGCTGGTGGCCTATAGAGAGCAGGCGGCGAAGAAATCTGATTTCGAGCGCACAGAGCTGGCAAAAGACAAGACAGGTGTGGAAATACAGGGGCTCACTGCCACCAATCCTGTCAATGGGAAGGAGATCCCTATCTGGATTTCCGACTATGTACTGATGACTTATGGCACAGGGGCCATTATGGCGGTACCTGCTCATGATGAGAGAGACTGGGATTTTGCGAAAAAGTTCCAGCTACCCATCGTTGAGGTAGTGGCGGGCAGTCCTGTGAGTGTACAGGAGGCGGTCTATACGGATGTGGACACAGGAATATTGGTGAATTCTGATTTCCTGAATGGTCTGTCTGTGGCAGATGCCAAGAAACGTATTATCGAATTTCTGGAAGAAAAGGGACTGGGCCAGAGCAAGACCAATTTCAAGCTCCGGGACTGGGTATTCTCCAGACAGCGCTACTGGGGTGAGCCCATCCCTATCGTGAAATGTGAAAAATGTGGATTTGTCCCCCTGGACGAGAGTGAGCTTCCACTGATGCTTCCTGAAGTGGAGTCCTATGAGCCCACAGACAATGGAGAGTCACCGCTGGCGGCCATGGAGGACTGGGTCAATACCACTTGCCCCTGCTGTGGTGGCCCTGCAAAGCGGGAGACTGACACCATGCCTCAGTGGGCAGGCTCCTCCTGGTACTTCCTGCGCTATACAGATCCGAACAATGACCAGGCTCTGGCCAGCAAGGAGGCTCTGGACTATTGGATGCCTGTGGACTGGTACAATGGGGGCATGGAGCATACCACCCTGCATTTGCTGTATTCCAGATTCTGGCACAGATTCCTCTATGACCAGGGACATGTTCCCTGTCCTGAGCCCTATCAGAAGAGGACCAGCCATGGTATGATTCTGGGATCCAATGGAGAGAAGATGTCAAAGTCCAGAGGAAATGTGGTGAATCCTGACGATATTGTCAGAGAATACGGTGCGGACACCCTGCGCACCTATGAGATGTTCATTGGGGCATTTGACTTAAGTGCTGCCTGGAGCGAGGACGGCGTAAAGGGCTGTCGCAGGTTCCTGGAAAGAGTGTGGAAGCTGCAGGATATGCTGACAGAAGAGGAAGGCTACAGTGCAGATCTGGAGACAAAAATGCATCAGACCATCAAGAAGGTGTCCAGCGATTTCGAGAGTCTGAAGTACAACACTGCAATCGCGGCCATGATGGCACTGATCAATGAATTCTATAAGAAAAATACAGTCACAAGGGGAGAATATCAGACGCTGCTCACCCTGCTAAATCCAGTGGCGCCTCATATCACTGAGGAACTGTGGCAGGCAGCAGGCTTTGCGGGAAGAGTCTACCAGACTACGTGGCCATCTTATGAAGAGGCGAAGACAGTAGAGAGCACAATAGAGGTGGGGGTACAGGTGAATGGCAAGATACGTGCCACAATTTCTGTGCCGAAGGACCAGACAAAGGAAGCAGTGATTGCCGCTGCAAAGGAGGCCCTGGGAGATAAGCTTACCGGCAATATTGTCAAGGAAATCTATGTGCCTGGCAGGATTGTAAATCTAGTTGTGAAGTAAGAAAAGCGATAGCAGAAATGGAGCATGACCCATGCACTAGAAAATGTCTCAAAGGCAGTGCATGGGTCATGTGGCAAGTAGGGAGGAAAGCTGTCATTGGTGTGACGTATTTTTACTTTTCTCCAATATTTTGTCGATCTGCGTTAATTCTTCTCTGGTGCTGTGTTTGCGGATGGCAGCGATAGCCGCATTCATCTCCTGAGGGGTGAAGGTGAGGTTCTCGGCCTTTGCTTTCTTCATCATTGGCATCAGATATGCCATCATTTCCTTCTGGCTTTTTCCCTGTCCCTGGGCAAAGAGCTGCTCTACAAACTGTAGCTTTTTCTCAGGGATATCCTTTACGAGAGGATCTGTCATCCAGGCAGGTCTGTTCTGATCTTGCATATTATCTCCTTTCGGTTTGAGACGACTCCTATTATCTGGGTTTTGTCTGGCAAACTTATAATGGCTTTTACTCTGTCTTATCTCCTCCAAACATTTGGAATATGGAGGATAGGCCTGGATCTGACATGCCGGCGAACATATCCATAGGATTGTCTCCGCCCATGCCTTCCGGGAACAATTCTTGGAGCATTTGGATCATCTCCATCATTTCCTGCATTTTTTTAAAGTTTGCAATCATATTTTTTATGTTCTCTATTTTGGCACGCTCTTGGGGACCGCTAAAGGGAAGCATTTCATCCAGT
>CANRZC010000366.1 GCA_947644185.1 uncultured Acetatifactor sp. | reverse complement strand
GGAGAGGCTTACGATCTGCGCGAAAAGTGCGAGATAGAAAAAGATCCCGACAGAAAAGTCTGGAATCTGTTTCGTGCCCTTTCTCCCAGAGAACGGATACGCAAGCTCTATAAAAAGAAGCTGGAAGCCGTTGCTATCCGAATGGATACCACCAACAAAGAGAATTTAGGACTTTTCACTGCCAGAGAATGGGAGCGAAAGCTGGATTTGAAGGGTATGGCTGATTTGTATGAACAGGCCCGTTATTCCAACCGAGAGATAACGGGTGCGGATGTGAAACAGATGAAGGAGCTTTGGAAATAATGAGTGAACGAAAATTAGCGCTAAACGACGATATCCTCATGCGTATAGAAAAGCCCGTCCGGTACATAGGCGGCGAATACAATTCTGTCATGAAAGATCCTGAAAAAGTGGCAGTGCGGTTTGCCATGTGCTTTCCGGACGTATATGAAATAGGAATGTCCCATCTTGGTATACAGATATTATATGATATGTTCAATTCCATGGAGGATGTATGGTGTGAGAGAGTTTATTCCCCCTGGGTGGACCTGGATGCTATCATGAGACAACAGCACATTCCTCTGTTTGCATTGGAATCTCAGGACCCTGTGAAAGAATTTGACTTTCTGGGAATTACCTTGCAATATGAAATGTGCTACACCAATGTACTGCAGGTTCTGGATCTGGCGCAGATTCCCATAAATGCAGCTGACAGAGCAGACAATTGTCCCATCGTCATTGGCGGTGGCCCCTGTTCCTACAATCCGGAGCCATTGGCAGACTTTTTTGATATTTTCTATATCGGGGAGGGCGAGACCAGATACCGTGAGCTGCTGGATTTATATAAGGAATGCAGAGAACAGCAGTTGGGACGGATAGAGTTCCTGCGCAGGGCAGCAAAGCTTCCTGGCATGTATGTGCCCAGGTTTTACGATGTAGCCTACAAAGAGGATGGCACTATAGATAGATTTTTCCCCATAGAAGAGGGTATCCCCGAGACCATCTGTAAGGAAATTGTCATGGATGTATCAGATACCTATTATCCCACAAAGCCTGTGATTCCCTTTATTAAGGTAACCCAGGACCGTGTGGTACTGGAAATCCAGCGAGGTTGTATCCGTGGCTGTCGCTTCTGTCAGGCTGGTCAGCTGTACCGTCCTGTCAGGGAGCGGGATGTGGAAACTCTGAAAAAGTATGCTCTAGAAATGCTGGAGAATACCGGCTATGAGGAAATCTCTCTAAGCTCCCTAAGCTCCAGCGATTATTCTAAGTTGCCGGAGCTGGTAGATTTCCTGATAGAAGAGTGCAGTAGGAGACATGTGAATATATCTCTGCCTTCCCTGCGGATCGATGCCTTTTCTCTGGATGTTATGAGCAAGGTACAGGATGTGAAAAAGTCTAGCCTGACCTTTGCACCAGAGGCTGGAAGTCAGCGCCTGAGAAACGTCATCAATAAAGGTCTTACAGAGGAAGCTATCTTACAGGGGGCGGCCCTGGCCTTTGAGGGTGGTTGGAGTAGAGTGAAGCTGTATTTTATGCTGGGTCTGCCCACAGAGACGGAGGCAGATATCTGCGGCATTGCGGAGCTCTCCAATAAAATTGCAGCCACTTATTTTGAGACAGTTCCCAAGGAGCGCAGAGCAGGCAATAGAGTGCAGATTGTGGCCAGCACCTCCTTTTTCGTGCCAAAGCCTTTTACGCCATTTCAGTGGGCAGCTCAGTGCACCAAAGAGGATTTCCTAAATAAGGCATATCTGACCAGAAGCGCTATTTCCCAGCAGCTCAATCAGAAGAGCATTAAATACAATTGGCATGAGGCGGATGCCAGCGTGATGGAGGGTGTTCTGGCAAGAGGCGACAGAAAGCTTTGTAAGGTCATACGCAAGGTTTATGAACAAGGAGGCTTTTATGACGCATGGGGAGAATATTACGACAACGACAGGTGGCTGGCAGCCATGGAAGCATGTGGATTGTCTGTTTCTTTCTATGCCCACAGAGAAAGGCCTGTGGAGGAAATCCTTCCATGGGATTTCATTGACTGTGGTGTCACCAAAGATTTTCTAAAACGAGAATGGGAAAAAGCAAAACGGGAAGAAGTTTCCGAAAATTGTAAGCAAAAGTGTCAGGGCTGTGGTGCAGCAAGATTTGGAGGCGGTATCTGCTTTGAGCCCAAATAAAATTACTAGGAAGGATTCATGATATGAGACTTCGCATTAAGTTCAAAAAATATGGTACCGTTCGTTATATTGGACATCTGGATGTTATGCGCTTTTTTCAAAAGGCTATTCGCAGAGCCCAGATAGATGTGGTGTATACCAATGGATTTAGTCCCCATCAGGTTATGGCCTTCGCAGCTCCTCTGGGTGTGGGACTAACCAGCAACGGAGAGTATATGGATATTGAGGTTTATGCCATCGATTCCTGTCAAAATGTGTTGGAACGCTTAAATTCTGTTAGCGTTCCTGGAATAGAAGTCATATCAGTGAAGGTTTTGCCAGAAACTGCCGGAAATGCCATGGCAAGTGTGGCTGCAGCTGCCTATACAGTGCGCTTCCGCGAAGGCAGAGAGCCCAAGACAGATATCCGTTCAGCATTGCCAGCTTTTCTAGCCAAAACCCAGATTCCTATCAAGAAGGAGACAAAAAAGGGAATTCGAGAGGTTGATATCAGACAGGGGATCTTTCAGCTTTCCATGGAAGCAGGGAATTCGGCTCAGGCACTCTGGATGCTTGTCGATGCCTCTAGTGGTGGAAATATCAAACCCATTCAAGTGGTGGAAGCCCTCCTTGCTGAGCAAGGCGAG
>CANRZC010000365.1 GCA_947644185.1 uncultured Acetatifactor sp. | reverse complement strand
TTCTGGAAGATCAGCGTCCAGGAGGAGCGGGAGGTGGTGCTCATCCTGGCCCAGAAGGAAGACAAGCTAGCCATCATGCAGGAGATTGGCAGACAGTGCGGCATGAAGAGCAAGGCCCAGGGCATTGTCATGTCCCTGCCTGTGGACGGCATTGCGGGGTTGGAGTAAAGGAACTCTTTTTTCAGGCGGTTGCCCGGGACAGGGAACCGCCTGATTCTATGAGTAGACCCGTATACAAAGCGTCATGGCACAAAGCGCCATGACGCTTGGAAATATGACACTATAGCAGAAAATCTTCAGCCCTTAGAAATCATTAGCCTCATATAAATACAGATTCCCCGTTTTCCCCACCCGGGCCACAGCGTCCATGTGGTACAGGATATTCAAGGTCAGCTGTGCCAATGTCTGGGAGATACGGGCAGCCTTGGCGAAATCCTTGGAGGTAAACTGCCCCTCCAGCTCTAAGGGAACGAACTGTAGGAAATCCTCCGGGCGCTCAATGAGAAGCTCCTGCACCAGCTCTGTGGGGATGCGGTCATAGGAGCTGGCGCCCTTTTTCTTATTTTTTCTTTTGCTATTTAATAGCTTGTACTCCTCCATGTCCAGCAGCACCAGCTTAAAGTGCAGATGTGGATCTTTTAGGAAGGTCTTGATCTTGTACAGCTCAGGAAAGACAATGTAAGGGCTGCCCTTTCGGGGAGATTTGCGCTTTTGGCTACACTCCCCGCTTTCTGCGTCTATCCAGACAATCCATTTTTCTCGGGGGATGGGATAGACAATGGTCACTGGATACCTGGGCAGAAAGGCGGCAAGCTTCCCCCGGAGCTTATCAAACTGCCTAGTCTGAATTTCAATAATTTCGTTGCCTGTATAGATATCCGCCACGTAATTTTCGATGGGGATTTCCTGTCTATCCTCGTCAGGCTCGTAATAGTTCTTCAGGATGGCATGGACTGTCTTCTCTGACAGGGTGCCGATGGTAAGTCTCTGCCTGTCAATTCCGATGATTTTCTGCTTTGCCGCTTCAAAGGCCTTTTTATCTGGCATGATATTCCTCGTGTTTTCCTATAGTATGCTGAGCTCATATGAGGAAATTGTATCATATTCCATCTGTTTTTGCCACCCTGTCCGGACATGGACGTTATTTCGTTTATCCCTTTACGCTTCCGATTACCAGCCCCTTCGTAAAATATTTCTGGAGGAACGGATAAATCAACATAATCGGTATGGCTCCTAGAAATAGCTGAGCCGCTCTTCCCGTCCTGGCATTCATCATGGAGAGCAGTTTTGTGTAATCTGTGCCGGATTTCTGCATAAGCTGTTCAAAGCTGGCAAGCAAGGTCTGCAGATAAGTTTGCAGTGGGTAATCAGCCGGCGTGTTCATATAAATCATACCACTGAACCAGTCGTTCCAGTGCCCTACGATACTGAACAGTCCTACCGTAGCCAGGGCTGGTTTCAACACAGGCAGGGTAATCTGCAGTAGAACCCGAAAGGGCCCGGCCCCGTCAATCATGGCTGCCTCTTCAATTTCCTCAGGCAATCCCCTCATGAAATTCATCAGAATGATCATATTGTACACAGGCAATGCACCTGGCAGGATTAAGGACCAAATGCTGTTTTTTAAACCCAGCTTTGTCACCACCAGATACGAGGGAATCAACCCGCCATTGATCAGCATGGTTATGACAAAAAATGTCATATATACATTTCTCCCCGACACTCGCTCCTTGGATTTTGACAGGGGATATGCTGTGAGAATCATTAATACCAGGTTTACCAATACACCTAGGATCACTCTTTTGACAGACACCCAGAGAGCAGCAAAAAATTTTCCGCCCTTTAACGCAAATTCATAGGAATAGAGAGTAAAGTCCACAGGGATAAATCCCACCTCCCCGGCTGACACAGCCGCACTGCTGCTAAAGGAAACTGCTAAAAGGTGCAAAAAGGGCAGAATACAGGTCAGTGAGAGAAGCCCAAGGATACAATAATTCACCACCATAAACACGGTTCGCGAAGTGCTTTTATATTTTACCATTCCATCTACCATCCTTTCCTGTTCTGTTAAAAGATCCGGTAACCGGCCAGTTTATCTGCCAAGATATAGGAAAGTATCACCATGATACAGGAAATGACGGATTTAAACAGACCTACTGCAGCACCTACAGAATACTGAGCCTGCTGCAGACCCAGACGGTATACATACGTATCAATAATATCACCGGTTTCATATACAATAGGCGAGTATAGATTGTAAATCTGGTCAAATCCAGCGTTCAGCACACTTCCCAGCGCCAGCACACCCATCAGAATGATGGTGGGCATCAAAAGAGGGATGGTGATGTAAATCGTCTGCTTCCATCTTTTTGCGCCGTCCACCATGGCTGCTTCATACAGCCCTGGATCGATTCCTGTCAACGCTGCCAGATATACCACGGTTCCAAATCCAAACCCTTTCCAGACATCAGACACAATCATTGTCCATGGGAAGACTCTGGGATTTCCCAAAAAATTCACAGCCTCAAATCCCATGGCGCCCAAAGCCTCATTTACAATGCCGTCCGTAGCCAATATGTCCATCAAAATACCTGCCATAATAACCCAGGACAGGAAATTGGGGATATAGACCAGTGTCTGGAACACTCTTTTTATTCTATCCCGCATTACCTCATTGAGCAGCAGTGCCACTGTTACGGGAACCACAATTCCTCCTAACAGCTTGAAGATGGCGATATAAAAGGTATTCCAGATGGTACGCCGCTTACGGGGAGCGGTCCTTATACCACTGTTCTACGGGAGAA
>CANRZC010000364.1 GCA_947644185.1 uncultured Acetatifactor sp. | reverse complement strand
AGACTATGCACATTTATTTGTGTATAATACGCTTACAAGGTCAAGCAAGACAGACCTACAACAACACAAAATCAAATAGGAGGTAGTCAAAATGTGTATGACAAAGAAAGAACTTGAGCAGATCCTGGATCAGGCAGTTCAAGATGTGACGAAACGTACCGCTGGCGTGCAGCTGCATCAGGGAGGCCAGCTGCCAGGAGAAGACATCTGTACGGTTCAGATCACTTTTGACAAAGGATTTCACACCAGCCTAACCCTTTGTGCTGATACGAAGCTTCTGTACCGCATGGCTTGTAATTCTTTTCATGAAGAGTCGGTTAGTCCCGAAGATGTGGAGGAATTCACAAAGGAATATTTTAATGTACTCTGCGGCAGGATCGCTGGGGCTATGTTCCGCGCCACACAGGTTCCAGCTCATTTTGCTCCTCCTGCGTTTTATCATGGACGTTATGAGCCCCAAGGGCGTGAGATACAATTTGTACTTACCTATTCCGATGAGTGCTATGGAGGGGCCCAATTGATTCACCATGTGCCCTATTCTAGCTAATGGTACTAGTGTGGGGTACAACCTGAGAGAAGGGAGCATAATAGAAAATGAGCAAACGAATAATGGTGGTAGATGACTCTAGACTGGTTCGAGTTCAGATGGAAAATATTCTTGCGGGAACGGACTATGAGATCGCGGCCTATTGTCGAAGCGGAGAAGAAGCAATTTCCAGGTATGATGAAGTAAAGCCAGATCTGGTAACCATGGATATCATCATGTCGGGAATGGATGGGCTGGATGCTTCCGAGCTTATTCTGAAAGAGCACCCCGATGCGAAAATTGTCGTAGTTTCCTCCCTGGCCTATGACGATACTTTTGAGAGAGCAAAAGCCATTGGCGCAAAAGGCTTTGTAGATAAACCCTTTCACCAGGAGCAGCTGCTCAAGGTATTTGAGGAGGCACTGTCTTAAACGGATATCTGTAAGCCTTCCTCTCTCGCTGGCAGTTATATTGGACTTATCTATTGGCATCCACAATCCCGGGCTTTGACCAGCCCGGATTTTAGTTTAATCTATCCCATCTAAAAACCCCGATAGCCGCTTGCCTTGTTGCACAAATATACCGGTTTTATCTCCAGTGTTTTGCAACCGTGGGAAGCGGTACCTTTATGAATGGCTGTTCTCATCATAGCACGGGATTTAATGGGATACAATGGTATTTTCAAGATTGCCAGGGCTTTCGGACGGCGTATTTGGTAAACTGAGCTGTATAATCACTGTATTTTGGCATATGCTATCTTTTAAATCAACTTGCTCCTTGCAGAGCTGTTATCATGCGGGAGGAGGGGACAGAGCAGAGGGTGAAAATATGGAATCAGTCTGGACAAAGGAAACCAAAATACGGAAACGGGAGCCCCTTCAGGGAGATATGGAAGCGCAGGCGGTTGTCATCGGGGCAGGACTTGCAGGGATTTTAACAGCGTATTACTTGCAGCAGGCGGGTATCCAGACAGTCATTCTGGAGGCAGACAGGATAGGCAGTGGACAGACGAAAAATACAACGGCTAAAATCACCTCCCAGCACAATCTGATTTATCACAGGCTGATTCAGTCCTTTGGCTATCCTATGGCGCAGCACTACGCCAAGGTAAATGAGGCTGCCATCAGGGAATATGAAAGGCTGATTTTGGAAAAAGGTATCCACTGTGACTTTGCCAGGTGTCCTGCATATCTGTATTCCCAGACTGGGACCGAGCTGCTGAAACAGGAGGCGGAGGCAGCAGAGTCTCTGGGCATAAAGGCATCTTTCGAAACCGAGTGTGAGCTTCCTTTGACTGTGGCAGGTGTGACAAAATTTGAGAATCAGGCCAGATTCCACCCGCTAAAATTCCTGGCGAAAGTGGCTGAGGAAGTGGAAGTCTACGAGCAGACGAAGGTGCTGAAGGTTGAGGACAGAAGGGTGGAGACTGCCAGGGGTACAGTGACAGCAGAGCATATCGTGTTTGCCGCTCATTACCCTTTTATCAATGTGCCGGGGTATTATTTTGCCAGGATGCACCAGGAGCGAAGCTATGTGGTGGCCCTGGAAGGCGCAAAGAAGCCAGAGGGACTGTACTTGGGAATTGACCCAGATGGTCTATCTTTCCGGGCCTGTGGGGATTTTGTGCTCCTTGGAGGCGGAAGCCACCGCACAGGGGTGAGACCAGGACCTAAGGCGGGCACAGGTTGTCAATATGAGATGCTGAGAGGCAGAGCTAGGGAAATCTATCCTGGATGTCATGAGGCCTTTTGCTGGTCAGCACAGGACTGTATGACCTTGGATGGGCTGCCTTATATTGGCAGGTTTTCTAGGCGGAAACAGAATTGGTATGTGGCCACAGGCTTTGGAAAATGGGGCATGACCTCTGCCATGGTCAGCGCCCGCATCCTGACAGCCCTGATAAGCAAAGATAACTGCCAGGAAGGAGATATTTTCTCGCCGCAAAGGCATTTTACAATGCAGGCAGCGAAAAAGCTGGTGGTGCATGGCGCATACACGGTGAAAGGCCTGGCAAAGCATCTCCTGCCCTCAGGGAACAAAAAGATAGTCCCCAACTGTCCCCACATGGGCTGTAGACTGGAGTGGAATCCAGAGGAGGAAAGCTATGACTGCCCCTGCCATGGCTCTCGGCTGGACAGGGAAGGGCATCTGCTTGACGGCCCGGCCCAGACAGATTGCAGGAGACGGGAAGAGACGAATGGCTCATAAGCCCAAAAGAGCATTCTACAGCTCAGCCAACAAACCCTGGAGCAGCATGATGTGATACTCCTCATCCCGGATGATTCGCC
>CANRZC010000363.1 GCA_947644185.1 uncultured Acetatifactor sp. | reverse complement strand
ATGAGGCCCAGATAGAGCATATCCACAATTACTAGCTGGGATAGGCGGGATACCAGGGTCTCGCTCTGCAAAATTTTTTCATGGCTGGCTGTGAGCAGCCTGATATCTGCCAGATTGGCCGCTATACTTGACTCAAAATTAGTGATGCAGATCAGCTTTGCACCCTGCTCCTTTGCCAGCCGCAAGGTCTCAATGGTCTGTTGGGTTTTGCCAGAATGAGAGATGCCGATTGCCACATCTTCCGGGCCCATGGAAACCGCATAGGTAATCTGGACATGGGGATCTGCTGATGCCTGAACAAACATGCCCAGCCGGGTAAGCTTATTGACTACGTCCTGTGCTACAAACGCCGAATTGCCCAGCCCAAACACGCAGATACGGCGTGCATTTTCCAGCGCATCCACGGCTTTGGTATATTCTCCCAAATCCACGGTACCAAAATAGTCTTTTGATTTTTGTAGATTTTATACAAAGGAATTTAGTGCAAAGAATAAAAGAAACCAATCGAGTAGGGGAATGCCCTTCTCCACTACTCGCCGCGCGGCCCGCACGCCGCCTAAGCGGCATATTACCTTTGTGCGGGCCTGTGCACAAAAAAGGGTGTGGTTTTGTGATCCACACCCTGAAGCATTTTATGAAAAAAACTGGTTTAAGTGGTGAATTCTGATATTTTAGCAATCTCAGAAAAAGACAGAATAATAGAGAGCATCTCTCCCTCCTGTCGGGCTTGGGCTTCGCCGCCCATTTTTCGCATCAGCTCTCTGACAATAAATAGCCCTAAGCCAGAGGAGCCTTTTCCTCTGGCAGGATCGCTTTTATAGAATTTATCAAACAATTGATCTATGTGTAGCTGCTCTGTGCTGGAAATAGTATTTTTGAACTGCACTTGGTTTCCTTTTTGGACAATGGAGATTCCGCCTGTGCCATGCATTAAAGCATTTTGAATCAAATTGAGAAAGACCCGCCGCAAAGCCTCCTTGTCCGCCATCACACATAGACCTTCTGTCTCAAAGGCTACAGTTGGCGTCACACCTGCCTGCTCAAATTTTGCATATAGGCTTAGGAGACAGTCACTGAGCAGGGGCAGCACCTGAAGCTTCTCCAGGGACAAATCGAAATCCTGGCTGGTCACCTTTGTATACAGGAACATTTCCTCCAGCATCTCCTCCAGCTCTGACAGCCTGTTCTCCACAGCGTGGAGGTAATGGGCTCTTTTACTGGTATCCCTGCATTCCTGCGCCATCTGAACATACCCGAACGCCCCGGTGAGAGGTGTTCGGATATCATGGGCCAGACTGGTGATATTCTGCTTGAGCTGTTTCTCAGCCTGCTCCTGCAGGAGGTGATCCCGGTATCGGATCTGCAGCACGTGATTCAGCACCCGGCACAGGGCCAGGATGGGCCTTCTCCGGCTGTTCACGGTGAGTTCTATATGACTTCCCTTTGCCACCTCCTCTAACTGCCTGGAAAGAGAATACAGTTCTATGCTATTGCGCACACAGACGCAAACCAGATACAGGCATAAGCCACAGACAGCTGCCAGAAGAATTCCCATGTCTTTCTTTGTCCTTTCTCACCAGGCGTCTTTGCGGACAGCTCCTCTATCTTCAGACGTCTCGTTTTAGAATCGATATTATTGATACAGCGGTATAAAGGACTATAAATATCAATCCCACAGCCGCGCCTCTTAAATCTCCAATGGCGGTATAAGCGGAGGGACCATAGGTTATATTGTAATAGATAGTGTATTCTAACCAGCCAGTTATATGAAACTGGCCCAGGATATTGGAAAGCAGCATTACAATCAAGCCGCTGCCACCTAACACAGCACCCAATACGCCTATGGTAATACTGCGGCTCAGGACACTGAGTAGGATGATGAGTGCGGCGAAGCCCGTGGTCAGGATCCATGCCCAGCTCAGATAAAATAGAGTCTCTTTCCAGTTCCCCCAGGGAACCATCTTGTGAAACGCCAGATTCATCAGGATATTAAATCCATAGCTCAGTATCAGATATAGGAAATTCAGGATGCCTGCGGCCATCAGCTTGCTTCCCACATAGGTCCAGCGCTCTCTGTGCAGTGACATGATATTTTTGATAAAACCGCCCTGATAATCCCCGCATACCAACAGAGCTACCGCCACGCCGAGAATGAGATTGTACATTCCCCCATCCATATTGGATTCCCGAAACATTCCCAGAAGGTCTGTGCCATCCAGCAGGGCCCGACTCTCTTCCAACTGGCTCAGTTGCAACAGTCCTATCTTTAGCGCAGTCTCCTGTCCCTTTGGCGTAGCCATCAGATAGACCATTCCATAGCACAAGAAAATAACTGCTAGAAGACACCCAAAACATACATAGACAAATTTACTTTTTTTGATACGGTACAAATCCATACGCAACAGATTAAACATAGCTTTCATCCCCCTTCCCTTTGGCTCCCATATGATCCATGCGATTCAGAAAATACTCTTCCAAGTCCATGTGGTGAAATCCGGAGGAATAGACCTGTATCTGGTTTTCAATAAGAAGTTGGTTCAGCCATGCGCCGTCCTTCAGACCGTAGAGACGTATCTGTCTATTGTCTATGACTTCAACCTGTATGGCAGGCGCCTGCCCTGGCATATCTGTGGCCTGCTCTGATGCGCCAGGGGTATGCTCCAGAATCAGTGGCAGCGCTCGTTTGCTATTGTCCACCTCAATCTGGAAATAGTCTTTACATTTGCGCTCCAGACTCTCTCTGTCAATCTGCTCCACTAGAGTCCCTGCTTTGATAATGCCATATTTCTCGCAAGCACCCGCATGACCTGCAATCCCTCCGCATCCTGC
>CANRZC010000362.1 GCA_947644185.1 uncultured Acetatifactor sp. | reverse complement strand
ACCTTTCCGGTAAGTCGGAGAAATACGCGCGAAATCTTAATTAATTCCTGGTTCTTTACCTGGATGCTTGTTCGCAAAAGGTAGTTACCCTGATTCCTTCGGCGTGAAAGCTCACTGTAATGGCTCCGGCCCAGGCTGTCTGGAGAATTGTGGTGTCAGAATCCTCCAGTCTTTCTAGCAGCTCAGCATGGGGATGGCCGTAGCGATTGTTTCTACCGCTGGAAATTACAGTAAGCTTTGGAGAAAGCTGATCCAGCAGCTCCTTTGGCGTGGAATTTTTAGAGCCGTGGTGGGCTGCCTTCAGCAATGTGATGTCCTTGATGTCTCGCAATTGCAGCTCCTGCTGCAGGGCATTCTCCCCCTGGTTCTGCACATCTCCTGTCAAGAGCATAGTCCAGCTGGCACCTCTCTGAGATAGGGATGTCTCTTCCCAAAACTCCACATAAAAGCATAGAGAACAGGCATTGATGTCTTCTGGATCAAGACCTTCACAGGGATTCAGGCAGGTGAAGCTGGCGCTGTCACAGCAAAAGCTATCCCCCACCTTCAGATAGGCAATGGATAAAGGTGCAGACTGGGAAGCCCATCTGGCAGCCTCCTCCAGCTCTCCTAGCTTCTCTTTTCTGTCCTCCTTTCGAATGGCCGGAAGCAACAGTTGTCCCACGGCAATATTGTTGTCTCCGCCTATTTCAAATAGCTCCACGGCACCATTGATATGGTCCGCATCAGGATGAGACAGGAATACAGCGTCGATATTGTGTATTCCATTGTATTTTAAGTAGGGAAGAAGCAAATACTTCCCCACATTGCTCCGACTGCTGCTTCCGCAGTCAAAAAGATAATTCTCACCTGACGCTGTCTCCACCAAAATACAGTCCCCCTGCCCCACATCCAGAAATGTCACACGGTTTCTCGGTGCAGGGCGCAGAGTGAAAAGCAAAATCCCGGCAGTCAGAGCACATACCTCCGCTATACCATACAGCTTTGCCAAGCCTATGCTTTCCCTCCTGCCGCCCTTGTGGGCAGCGGCCGTTCCCAGGGAATCTGTAGCTTCTGAGGAAACCCTTTTCCCATGACTTCTCGCTATGAGCACTCCTGCCAGCAGCAAATAGTACACCACAATCTGCCATATTTTAGGGCAGCCAGGGTTCCAGGTATGAAAGGGCAGCTTGTCAAAACAACTGCATAGAAATTCATAAGATTTTAGAATGAAATAGTCCACAGCTCCTACAATTCCAAGCCCTGGCACCAACATGCTAAGCAGCCCTGTTATCATCATGGGTTTCATCAAAGGTAAGACAAACAGATTCAAGAGGACAGAATACACTGGAATTTCGTAATAGAACCAGAGCTGAATGGGCAGCGTCGTCAATGTAATAGACAGGCTGGCCACAGCAGATTGCAGCAAATATTTTCCCAACTTCATGGCCTTTAAAGCCAATGCTTCGCCAAAGCCACACGTCTTCTTCCCCAGGGTATCAGATATTCTGAGATTGTCCAGTGATGCACCTAGGATGGGACTCACTATGCCAATGCCCAGCACAGAAGAAAAGGAAAGTAAAAAACCACTATTTTGTAGATAATAAGGATTTCTAACTACCATCACAGCTCCCATGACCCCCAGGGCTGTCAGCATATCATAGGTTCTGCCCACCATCTCTCCCAGCATCCGAATCAGGTACATGCCAATGGCCCGGCAAGCGGACACACCGAAGCCAGTCATACCGCCATATAAAAGCAATAGGATACTACCTCCCATGGCAGACAGGCAGATGGGGAGTCCCATTTTTCGTAGCAGCTTATAGACACTCATGCCAATGATGGTAATGTGCAGGGAAGAAATGGAAAGTATGTGCAAAATTCCATTTCTTTTGTACAGCTCCTTCAGATCGCTGTCCAGCTCCTTTTTGTCCCCTAAAAGCAAGGCGCTCATCACTGCTGCCTCCTTCTCCGGGAAAATGCGGTACAGTCTGTCCTTCAGATAGCACTTTATTTGGTACAGGCCATTCCGCACAGGCCAGGAATCCTGCCCGCAGCCTATAATCTCTGCCTTTCGCAGCTTCCCGCCCACTTCCAGGGTTCTGTAATACACAGCCGAGTCAAATTCTCCTGGATTGGTGGCACTAGAATAAGGATAAAATACGCCCTTCAGCGCCACTGTCCTCCCCAACGGCAGGTTGGTTTCCTCTTTCAACTCACATATGAAATTTTCCACACATGGACTGCCTTGTCGCGAATCCGCGGTAGAATGCCCGTAGGCATTGGATTTTAAGATACAAACAGATTTTAGATAAATAGATGTTTCATCCTTTTGGTACACCTGTCCAGCAATCCACAGCTCCTCTTTTGTCTGTAGCTGTGTTGTGCTCACTGCGCCAGGCGGCGCAGCCCTACCTCCGGCCCAGAGCCGGAGGGCAGCGACGATTACCAGGAACAGGGCCACCAGAGACAATGGCCTCTTCATATAGGTCCCCCCTTGTTATTTTCTAATGTAGCTTTCTCTCGGTGCGCTTCAGGGTAAAGAACATCAAGATGCCTGCCACCGCAGCCATCAGCAGATAGGACTGCAGCATAGGCACAAAATTATAGCTTTCCCCATTCCACACTATATAGAAATCTCGGTTGATATAGGTTACTGGCAGAAGCTTTGCCAACATCTGGACAGCTGTGGGCATATTGTCATAGCTGATGCCCATCATACCACCCAGAATCATCATTGCAAAATACACCAGCATGGTGACGCAGTAGGTCAGCGAAAATTTCCGCAACAGAGAGGAGATGGCAGATTTGATGAAATTATGGAAGAGGTAGTGAAAGTCTGCCGGAAAGT
>CANRZC010000361.1 GCA_947644185.1 uncultured Acetatifactor sp. | reverse complement strand
ACGCGAATTGCCGAATCGGCTTCCACCCATGAATCGCCTGCGCCCCATCTACAACAACCAAATTTTCATTATCTCCGGCATCAAAATAAAATGTAGATAAAGGAATATTAATAATCAATGATTCAATTAATCGACTTTGCTTTTGATCATTCCACAAATCCGGTATTCTCTGAAAATCCGGGTCCAGAATAATATTTCCTCCCTCTTTCAGTTCTTCAACTATATTCGCTATGAGCATTGGCTGAGAAATAATATCCACATCCTTCGGATTAAATGGTTTTGTGATCACTCCATCCGCATTCTTATCATATAATTGTTCATTTTCGATTTCTTCATTCAGTATGGTTTGGGTTCTACCACTCATCAAATGATCCTTTCATACTTACGCAAATTCTCCAAATTCGCTTTCATTCTAGCACATAGAAGAACTTTTTTCTACAGGCTTTTCAATTATTTCTATACTTTCTGAATGTATACAAAAGGCTGTGACAGGATAACTCTCCCAATCATCAGCCCTTTTCATGTCACATATCCTCAGTTCTCAAGATGAACTTACCATCTAGTCCACGCTCCACACACCAATCATCGTAGCATAATCCAGTTTGAACCTCAACCCTTCTCTGTCATCTAGCATAATCTGTTCCGTTGCTACAGATTCTAGCTGGCCATTTCTGTCCAGTACCACAAGCTGTAGTTTATGTCCCTGTAAAGTCTCTGATACAGGTAATACCACCCAAAGAGCCTGATTTCCAAGCTTTATCAAAGGAATCCCGCTGGCATCCAACAAGGTCAGATTGTAAATAGTCATGTTCTCTGGAATATCGCTCTGAAATGCACGCTGAAACGCGTTTTTCATCTCGCTGATATCTTCCGGTGTCTCTACTGTTAAAATATAATTTCTAGCAGCATCTTCCAATGTGGCGGATACTTCCTCCAGCCCCTCCACAGTCACACCTGGCTCCCCATCTTCCATTCCATCATACACTCGATAGGCTTCATTGGCCAGCTTTGTGGCAGAATCCTCATAGGTGTATTCTGCCTCTGGGCCTCCATAGGCAAGTATGGTATTTCCAAAGGCCTGAAGCCCTACTTTTTTTACAGATACCGGAAGCGTAATTTCTGCCACGGTGTTCCCCAGAAAAGCTCTGTCCTTGATTTCCGCCACATTTTTTCCGATGACAATATCCTTCAGACCGCTACAGCCCTGGAACGCAGCCTCACCTACCACCAATAGGCTGTCAGGCAGCACCACTTTTTCGATTTCTGTATGATTCTGGAACACCTCACCTGCGATTACGCGCACCCCTTCTGGGATCGTCACCTGGCTGCCTTCTCCTCGGTAAGCCACCAGAACACCGCCTGACACCAGAAAATCTCCTGCTGCAGCACTGCCATTTTCATTTCCATCTGTTCCACCAGTGAGGAAGCTGTCCACCCATAAACTGTGCTCAAACGCCTTTGGCTCCACACACATAACACTTTCTGGCAGATCCACCTGGGCCAACTGACTACAATGGTAAAAAGCCCCATAGGAGATATGCTCCACACCCTGCGGCAATGCAATAGAAGTCAGAGAGCTTCTGGCAAATGCCAGCTGCCCTATTTCCACAATCCCATCCGGCAATGTCATGCTCTCCAGGTTTCCACTGCGATAATATGCCTGGTCCGCCACTATTTGTCCGTCTACGATCCTGTGCTTTGGAATAGCGCCTTCCACTGTATTTCCCTGAGAAGGCTGCTCTGTAACTCCACTTTCGGGAATTTCGGGGACACTCTCTCCCCCTTCGTCTCCCCTGTTCTGGGTTCCCTCTCCACCAAATACCTGCAGCTTCGTATTGTCCATAAAAAGCATAGCCTTATTTCCCACAATCTGACTGATACCCAATACGACTCCATTTTCCACAGGTACCTGAGTAGGTACAGGTGTCTCCTGGGGGGTAGGATCTGGTGTGGGCATTGCAATAATCGATTGTATGATATCGGAAGGCTTCGGCACTGGTGTGGGAGCCACATATCCTGGCATATCCTTCTGACGCTCATAGAACGCCTTAGCGTACTCCTCTGCTGCACTTCCCTTTTCATAGTGAATGGTGAGCTGATAGCAGCCGTCAAAGGCTGATTCATCTATGTTTACCGTCTCTGGTGGAATCGTGATATCCTTCAGATTGGCGCAATCCTTAAAAGCCTCCACTCCTATAGAAGTCACTGTGGTGGGAATGGATATTTGCTCTAAACCGGTACAGTTGGTAAAGGCATATTCGCCCACCTCGCTCAGGCCTTTCCCCAAAACCACTGTATCCAGATTTTCACAGCCCCAGAAGGCATAAGCCTCAATCCGCTTCACCGAGTTGGGCACCACCACCAGCTCAATATTCGTATCATTTTCAAAGGCCCCCTGCCCAATAGTGCGCACAGTATCTGGAATAGATACATTCTTCTCTGTGCCCCTATAGTTTGTCAGGGTGCTTCCGTCCATTTGAAAACTGGAAGCAGATGTTGACGCATCTGCTTCCATTCCAGGAACTTGCATGATTATCAGTGCCACTGTAAGAAACGCACCTAAAATACGCTTTTTCCCTTTCATATGCTTTCCTTTCGGTGTTAATTCCTTGCCTTTACTGCCACCTTCTGCCTTTTTCTGGAACCACCCTTGTTGTCCTTTATCATAAACATGACAAAGGATAAGCAAGCTAAACCAATGGACAGGAACCATTTGGGGTGAATCCCATCCCCTGTCTTTGGCGTGGTATCAGAGATAGTGCCATCAGACAGATTTGTAATATCCACATAAATCACATAGGGTGAAAAATGCTCTGCCGTAAATGTCACACAGGATACACCGTCAAT
>CANRZC010000360.1 GCA_947644185.1 uncultured Acetatifactor sp. | reverse complement strand
TTTATAACTGCCCAATCTTCCCCCGAAGATCACCCGGCCCTCCTTTTCCGCCCTGTCCTGGTAACATTTTCTGGCTACATTTTAGTTGTATTAGGGAACAATGTCAACTGATATTAGTAAAAATTTTTTTCTAAAGCTTCGACTACATCCGTGCCTCCATCAGATTGCTGGAGGAATAGCGCTTTAATCCCCGGTAAAAGACAAAGGCAGCCAGGAAGCAGATCAGAATGGTATAGCCCAGCACCTGGAGGAAGCTAGAGATGCGAAAGTCTATCAACAGATGCACAGGCCGATAGATTACCATGCCCACCGGAAGCACCTGGTAGAGCAGGAATCTGGCTACGCCCTGGAAGATACCGTCTGGATAGGTGGAAAAGCTGATGGAGCAGTTTATCATATGATCCCCAAAGGCCTCTGCCCGCACAAGCCAGAAGCACAGACTCCCCAGAAGCAGTGCGAAGGCTGTCAGGATAATTGCACCAGTCCCTGAGAACAGGAGAAACAATAAGAGCTTGCCGGGACTGAAATCAAATACACACAGCAAAAGGATTCCATACAGGAAGTCACCAATGGCCGAGGTGTTGGTGGCAGAGGTGATGACACTGAGGAGCACGTTTTTCGGCTGTACCAAATAGGAGTCCAGCTTGCCGTTTATGATCAAGTCAGGCAGAGAGAAGGCCCTGGCAAACAGGATACGGGAAAGTCCAAAGGTGCTGGCAGCCAGCCCCCACAGCAGCATCACATCCCGCATGGTGTAGCCGCCGATATTTTCTTTTAGATGGAACAGAATAACCCACTGCAGGATAAAGGCAGCGTTATTGAGTATCATGAAGCCGATATTGGTGAGAAAGGTGACCTTATTCAGCATTTCCCGCATGATATTATACTTTACGGACAGGAAACACACCCGAAGTTGATTTTTAACCACCGTTGACATAAAGCTTCTTTACCCCCTTTCTATAGAGGAAGAACATGAGGACGCAGGCTGCAGACAAATACAGAGCCTGGGCCAACAGAATTTCCACATATTTCTCCATGGAGAAATCCACAAACAGCTTTGCCGGCCCGTAGCAGACTGTGTACACAGGTGTAAGCTTGAAAAAGGGCTGCAAGGCTGTGGGAAAGATCTCAATGGGAAACAGAGTTCCCACCACCAAAATTAATTTGCTGTAAAGCCATTGGAAGGGAGCAGAGTCCTCAATCCAGAAGGATATCATGCTGATACACAGTCGAAAGACAGCATCTATGGTGATACCCATAAGGATCACAGGCAGCACAGCAGGCAGCGTAAGCACCTGAAAGCCTGGAATAGGCCCTACCAGGCAGGCACCGATAATGGCAGCGGCAATGGCGAACAGAGGAAGTTGGATACTGGCGCCACCCATGTATTTGGACAGTACATAGAGGCCGTAGTGATAGGGCTTATTGACCAGGTAAGCGATGTTGCCGCCCCTGATATCCGCTGATACCTGCCTAGTCACCATGTACGAGGGGACGCCGAACCAGATGGTCTCTGTGATCATCACATACCAGATCATCTGGGATTTTCCATATCCGGCAATCAACTCCTCAGGGGAGGAGTACATGTAGTTCCACAGCTGGATGAAGATAAACAGGATGATAAAATAGCTGATAAAGCCCATGGCGATATTGGCTATATATTGCAGGTTCTCCATCAACACTGACTGATAGATGACAAAATATTTCCGAACGGCGCAACCCCTTTTCATAGGACCTCTAACTCCTCTCCCTTTGCTTGATAGATCTGTGTGATGATGCTTTCCAGCGGGGTGCTGGAAATGTTGATATCTTCCACCTGCTCTGTCCCCAGATAAAGCAGCGCATCACTGATTTTTAGCTTCTCTGTGTCTACCTGGAACTTGATACGGCCATTTTCCTGCTTTAGCTGGGTGATGCCCTCCAGGGTGGGCAGGGGGACTTTTGTCTGCAGCTTTGCCTCCACGATCTTTTGATTCATGTAATGGTACTTTAAATGCTCCATGGTGTGGTCCAGCACAATCCGACCGCTGTTCACGATGATAATGCGCCTGCAGAGCTTCTCAATATCCCCCACATCGTGGCTGGTGAGGAAGATGGTGGTGTGGAGCTGCTCATTCATCTGCAGGATCAGGGACCGGATATTTTCCTTGACCACTGGATCCAGGCCAATGGTAGGCTCATCCAGAAACAAAACTCTGGGTCTGTGGATCAGGGATGCCACGATCTCGCAGCGGATTCGCTGTCCCAGGGAAAGGCTGCGGACAGGCGTGTTGAGAAAAGCGCCCAGATCAAAGATCTCCGCAAGCTCCCTTATACGATTTTCCGTCTCCTTGTGGGAGAGATCATAGATGGCGCCAAAAAAGCGAAAATTGTCATAGGGTGTCAAGTGGGTCCAGAGCTGCTCCTTTTGCCCAAAGACAGTACCTATCTCATAGGCCAGCCGCTTTCTGTTCTTGGCAGGATCAATGCCCAGGACTTCTGCGCTGCCCCCATCCGGGTAGAGAATACCTGTCAGCATTTTGATAGTGGTGCTCTTCCCGGCGCCATTGGGCCCAATGAAAGCCAGGGTCTCTCCCTCCTCCACAAAAAAGGACACATCATCCACGGCCTGGAGCACAGTGGTGTGAGGCCGCAGAATAGACTTTAAACTGCCGGCCATGCCTTTCTCCTTTTGTCTTACCCGAAAAATCTTTGATAAATGTCTTGCTTCAATTACCTTCATGTTCTCCCTCCCTCTAAATTCTCTGCGGTAGCAAATGTCTCTGCAGCGCATGCAATCGAGTAGGGGAATGCATTTCTCCACTACTCGCCGCGCGGCCCGCACGCCGCCTAAGCGGCATATTACCTTTG
>CANRZC010000359.1 GCA_947644185.1 uncultured Acetatifactor sp. | reverse complement strand
CATGGGGATGAAAGGATAAAAATTTAGGAAAACTAAAATAATCGTCTAAAATTATTGCATTTGTGAAACCATATTTTATAATCCACAGAATCTTTTAAAATGAGTATGTAACCCACACACAGACAGCAAGGGGGGAGGACTCCATGAGGGGAATCGGTGATACATTGGCGGACCTGCGCAAGGAAAAAGAACTGGGCCAAAAGGAATTGGCCTCTCTGCTAAACTTGTCTGTGGGCACCATTTCCAATTATGAAAATGGTGTGCATTCACCGGATTTATATACCCTGTGCAAGCTGGCAGATTTCTTTCATGTTACCACAGACTATCTACTGGGGCGTACAAAATATCGCTGTCCGCCAGAGAGCCTGGACTGCTATGTGACGCTGGACTATACAGCCCAGGACATTGTGAACACAGTCCTGTCTCTGGACAAAGGAACCCAGGCTACCATTGTGGATTTCGTGAAATATATGCAGCATCTTCACGGGGAACCTCAGGTTTCAATGTGATAGAAATTTAGCGTGGCAATCACCATATAAATAGCAGTGAACAGGCTTAGGAAAAGTACCATGATACCCAGAGCCATAGGCGGACCTGCCAGAGCTGTGCCTGGTATGGCCCCCATGATGGCAACGAATATGGCAATGCTTAAAAACAGCATCTGTAGCAGCTGTCGGCCTGTATTGCCCAGAGAACTGCCGGCAACGATTTGCGCCACAGCCAGAGAATACAGCTTGCACGCCGATAGGGCTGTATAAAAGAGGATGGTGAGCAGTGCCTCAAGGGGAGCCAGACCTATGAGCACGGCACAGGGCACCACCATAAGACAGCCATTCACAAGACTTTGCACATGCTGCATCATGGTAGCGGCCAGAAGCTTGCGAAAGGGCGAGTCCGGAAGCAAGTAGGTATAAGGAGATTTCAGCTCTTTGGCCCATTTCCCGCCAAAGCCGGCAAAGATAAATATCATATAGGCTGCTACTGCAGGCAGCACAAAGGCGCGGAAGCTTTCCAACTCTCCGAAGCCACCTTCACTTTTGTACAGATATGTGATGCCTGCCCCTGTGAGAAGCGCTACCACTGTATTGATGTCGAATATAAAATATTTCTTTTTTTTGTACTCCAACAGCTGCCTGTAGAACAGGGCACTGGCACCTTTCCCGCGCCAGCGAATGGTGGCTTTGGAGAATTTTTCCTTCTTGCCCAGTCGCTTTCCTGCATTGCCCTGATTGCGGCTGGCCAAAACCTCCTCATAATCTTCTGCAAACTTCATTGCATCTTCAAAATACGCCCCTGTGCATTTCATGCGCCATGCTGCTGTCAGCACAGCTATCAAAAGTAGAATATAGCATATGGTGCCAGCTACATTTACCAGAGTAGGTCCTAGGAACAGGAGATGCACAATTGCAATATACCAGCCTACAAGCGGCACTAACTGTATCATATCGCTGTGTAGGAAATGGGCAAGGATTTCCCCGTGAAGGCCTTCTTTGAGATAAGTGTTGATTCCCATCAGCAACAGAATGACGACAAGACTGTAAGCAGCCTTTATCACAAGACCCCGCTGCTTTTCCTGCATACGCTCAGAGCCGTACAGCAGGAGCATGATACCTCCTTCCAGGAGGTTTTCTATGAGAATGGAGAACACAAAGTACACAGCCAGCTGCCAGCCCTCCACATGGAATAGCATGCCACCGCACACCACGGCGAACAGATTTAGCAGAATCTGCATAAAGAGGGTTCGGACATGGGCATATATCAGTATTTGCTTCGGCGAGATGGGGGATGGAAAAAGGAAATGTACATCGCTGTTGCGATATACCAGGCCTCGGCGCTTGGCATAGGCGATTAGATTGGCAGGAATCAACCAGAAAGCAATTACTGTCAACACACCTGCCATGCCCTGGGCGCTGTCGATACCAGTTCCCTGTACTAGGGTGCTCAGAGAGGCGGGCACTGCGAGAAAATAGAATAGGAGCAATACCAACAGAAAATAAGTTGCAGGCTTTCGCAGTGCTATCTTTATTTTATTGCTCAAGGTCCGCTTATAGAGATATCTAATTGCGCCCATCCCTTACCTCCCATTCTCCACAGAATGTTCTTTCGTCTGCCCAGTGACAGAAAAGTAAAGCTCCTCCAAGTCCTCACCTGCTATGGATTCTTTTGTGTAAGTACCCAAAATATGGCCCTTATCCATCACAAAAGTCACATCCCACAATTCCTTTACCATTTCTAACATATGGGTGCTGATGAGTATGGTGCAGCCAGCTTCCTTCAGCGAAAGGAGCTGTGTCTTCAGTTCCTTGATGGCAGCAGGATCCAATCCCACCATAGGCTCATCTAACAGGATTACCTTTGGATTTATGATCAGGGCACAACAAATACTGACCTTTTGCATCATACCTTTGGAGAGCTCATTTCCCAGCTTCTCCTGCTTGTCTGAGAGCTCAAACCTGCTAAAGAGCGCATTTACCGCCTCCTCCAAAGGGGGCTGCCCGTAGGCCCTGCTGATGAATTCTATATGCTCCCGCACTGTGAGGGCATCGTAGAGATAGGGGATCTCCGGCACATAGGAAAAGTGTTTTTTGGCTTCCATGGTGCGGGAATCCAGTCCCTGAATGCGGATTGAGCCTTTGAAGCGCAGGAGCCCAGCAATGCTTTTGATAACAGTGGATTTTCCTGCGCCATTGGGGCCTAGCAGGATACCTATCTTGCCATCCGGCACTGCAAAGCTTATATCGTCAACGGCCAAGGCCTTTCCATACTTTTTGGATAAATGAATGACTTCCAGCATAACTGCTATCCTCCGCAATTCTCCCGATAGGCGGCTCCCTATCCGCCGGTGCCGCCA
>CANRZC010000358.1 GCA_947644185.1 uncultured Acetatifactor sp. | reverse complement strand
AAACAAAGTGCTGACCCTCTCGGAAACCTTCCTGAATCTGGATGACGACGAATTAGCTTTTTCTTATTGACCGGTTTCTCTTTGATTTTTTCAATGAGAAACTCCTTGTTCTCATCCGAAAAATCAGTTTGCTCCTTCTGCTCCAGATCAGACATTTGTGCTCCTTTCCCTCTCCCTTAAGGCCACAAGACCAGCCGCCTCTGGGGAGCGGGGCGGCCTTTGGATCATATATCTTTTTCAGTATACAAAAATATGGGCGAAATGTAAAGTTATCTACAGACAGAATTTTTATTGAGACTTTATTGACACTAGAGCACTCCCAACCAATCCAGGGCATTCCAAATGCCGTCCGCCATCACATCCGTGGTCACATAGTCCGCCATGTCCTGAATGGCCTGGGTGGCATTGCCCATGGCTATACTGGTGCCGGCCTGCTGTAGCATCTCCAGATCGTTGCTGCTGTCGCCAATGGCCACTGTATCTTTCATGGAAATCCCCAGCGTCTGTGCCAGTTTCTCCATACCGCGCCCTTTGGAGCAGCCGGCAGGTATCACCTCCCAGAAGCCCTGATCCCTGTCGATAAATAGCAGTTCGCTCTGAAACTCCCGCCTGAAGCCCTCCAGCCCTTCCCTGTAGTCTGCATAGAGAAAAAGCTTATCAAAATACCCTATGGCCTCCTGCTCCGTTTCGTACTCCCTATGATACCGTATCTCCATAAATCTGCGAAAGGTTTCTGTATGAAATTCCGATAATTTCTTTGTATAATTTTCTTTTTCCCCCTCTAAAAGTCCATCCACGCCGTATCGATCCATTGCCTGGATAATCCGACTTCCCTGCTCCTTTGAAAAGGTCCTGTGCCAGAGCGTCTCTCCCCTGTACAGAGCCATGGTACCGCAGCCCAGCAGATACCCGTCAAACTGCGCCTGGGCCGGAAGCCAATCTCCCACCAGCTTCCAGGTTCTGCCTGTATTGACTATACAGATATGACCGTTTTCCCTTGCCCTGGCTATGGCTGCTTTTGTGCTCTCCTCCAGGATTTGTCCCCTATTTCCAACGAGAGTCCCGTCAATATCGAAAAATATCAGCTTCATCCTACGTCTCCCCTGCCCTTTTTTGCCCTCTATTATAGCGGACTTAAGAAAGCTTGTCCACCGGAACTTTCATGCTTTTTAGCGTCAAGAATATCGGCAAAAATATCATTGGCAATGGGCGGCAGCAATGACCGCTCAAGGATACGAATGCACATCATAATACTGGAGCAGCAACTGTACTACGCCACTGTAGCTAGTCATTCCCTCCTCCACGCCATTGAGCTTCAGTCTGGTATCTGCCACCTTGTCAGACACCACATCCACTGTCTTCGTATCAAAAAGCGCCGTTTGCTCTATCCTGGCCCACTGGGCCGCGGGCAGGAATATATTGTCCTCCCGGACCTGGGGTAAAATCTCAGGCCCAGCCTGATACCGCCCATAGCCTGCTGCCTCTCTAAATGCATTGTCAACATAATACAGAACGCTTAAGTACCCGCTGTAACGAAAATAAATGTCCTCGGACTGCACACAGGCCAGATAGCCCACAAGGTTCGCCTCGTCCTCTCTCATAAAGCCTTTCAAGTGAGCCAGCTCATGGCACATGGTAGAGGGCTTATTCATCACATACATAACATCATTGTAGTTGGCTTCCATGGAAAAGGGATAAAAGCATCCGGCCACATACTGTTGGCTCATAAAGTCGGAGCAACGCAGCGGTTTCGGCTCTGGATAAAAGCCCTTCAAGAGGCTGTAAGTCTCCCCTAACTGCCTCATGGCATTTCTTGCAGTCTCCTCCATATGATCCTCATAGGCGAGAGAGCCATCCTCATTTCGTGGAATCTGGCAACACAGCATGTTGCACTGTCCTACCACAAAATTCCGCAAAGTCTCCAGCTCCTCCAGGCTGTATTGCGTAGCTGCAGTCTCCAGGTATGCTTCAGCAAAGCCAGAGGTATGGTAAAGTATATAACAGTTCAGGGTCATCACTACAAAAAAGCCTAAAATTGCCCAGAAAAATGCTTTTGCATAGCACAGGGCAAATCTTCGGAATGGGGCTGAACCAAACAATTCCCTGTGGGAGCGACTCTCTCTCCAGGTATATCTCCCAAGACTCTCTGTGGGTTCTGTCTGTGTGTGACTTCTGGCTTTTCTATGCCGCTCCTTTGCCTTTCCAAACAGCCACCCCATTCCCAGCAGGATTCCCACTGCCCCAAAGCCAATGCCCAGCCCGATAAGGATTTCGCCCACGCAAAAAGGGATCCTGCCCATGGCCCGCCCGTATGTATCCACCCATATCCCATAGATATAGGTCAGATACCAGTCGCAGAACCATTTACTGCTCCACGCTATCACGTGCAGCATCAGCATGATCCCCCATATACTTATGTATACAAGTCGGCAGCGTTTTGTCCGACTCCTATCTCTACACCTTTTCCGCCCCATCCCCCGTCCTCCTATACCCCTGGGAAGTCCATGAAGCTACTTCCCCATACATACAGTATAGCACAAGGAATGAGGCACGCCCCTTCCTTATTTTTCCAGAGGACAAAAATGGCCTAGGTCAGCTTGTTCGCTTATCTTTTATGTACTTTTGCCACAATGACTTCAACGCCGCTATCCATCAGCTTTTTCACATAACACTCTGGCGTCCCATCATCCGTGATGACCATATCCAACTCGTTGATAGACGCCACATTGACAGTGGCCCGGACTCCGAATTTACTGTAGTCCGCCAGTACAATGGCTTGATTACTGTTCTCAATGACCCAGCGGCGTATGTACATACTGTCATTAATAGAATAATCTGTAAAATGCGTTTCTGTGAT
>CANRZC010000357.1 GCA_947644185.1 uncultured Acetatifactor sp. | reverse complement strand
ATCGACAAAATCCAGGAAGCCTACCACAACAACACCGAAGGAATCATCATCAAAAAGCGTCACAAATATCTGGGACAGAAAAAAGATAAAGATCATATTCCGATACATGGGATTTCGCAGAGGCAGAAACATGCCCTGCCAAATCAGACAGGCCAGGCAGTATGCCACCTGCAGACACACCATGTCCAGAAATACAAAGTCAATGTGCTTCTCCCATCCGCTACTTGCTTTCCGATACATATTTCCCCCATCCCCTGTACATTTCCTGTACGAAAAACCTTACTCCTGTCTTCTGTAAATAACTGTTAAAATACCCGATCCGCTAAGGGTCATGCTCACTGTCCGTTCCTTTGTATCCACCTGCTCTGCCGCAAGGACCTCCCACTGCTCTGCCTCCTTGTCATAGAACAGTATGGACACATCCTCCAGCCCCTCCAATAAATTAGGGACATATAAGGTCAATTTCCCTCTGCCGGTAGCCTCCTGTCCTGTCTCTGCATCCTTTCCGATTATAGTATGTGTGGCAATCAGGGCATAATATCCCTCCAGTTCCTCCATTCCCACTGCGCTGGAGGGAGGCTTACCTTCGTTGATAGCAGCAATCTGCTCCACCACTTCCTGGCCAAGGCCTATCGCAGCCGGGTCGCCACCCATGCTGAAGGTAAGGTTTACGCCGGCTTCCCCGGGATCCTCTCCCCCTATTTCCTGCACAGTCCCGGATGCCTCCCCCAGCCTTTCTTCCGACTTATTCTGAGAAATATTTTCACTTTCCTCTGCTAATGCCTGTGATGTCCCTTCTCCCGCATCATCCGCTGGGCCAGACACTGATTCTGCGGTTTCCTCCATCCATGTCTCCCCAGAGCTTCCTCCCGACATATCCCCGTAGGTCTCTTTGCAGCCTGTGAGCACCAAAGCTATCCCTATTGCCAAAGCCTTTCTACAGCCGCTTCTCCATTTCATTCTATCACCACGCTGACCGCACTTGTCTTCTGCCAGACAGGGCAGGACGTCCCTTGCAGAGACCATCCTTCCCGTCTGTTCCTGCTGCGTCTCCTTCCTCTGACCATGCTAGATTCAAGAGAGAATAATGTCACCCATTATTACTTCCCTTTCTTCTTTGACTTGAGCACTGCCCAGACACCAGTCCCCACAACGCCCGTAGTCAGCACGCCAACGGCAAAACCCCACCAGGAAAATCCGCTCTTTGTCTGAGCGTCCGACGACAACACAGCCAGCGGCGTCTCATCGTCTTCCACCGTGACATCCTCTGGAGTCTCCACAGGAGTCTCCTCAGGTGCGTTTTCCTCAGGCGTCTGTTCCGGAGCTTCCTCCGGTGTGCCATCCTCAGGAGCCGTCAATGGAGTGTCTTCCTCACCGATATCCAGGGTGTCCCCCACATCAGCCTGCTGATCGCCTACAATGGCGCCGCCTGCATTGGGGCTGGCTGCACTGACTGTCATCGGCACATTGCAAAGGATCAACACTCCTGCCAGCGCAAGCGCCAGCAAAGTCTTCCTCTTCACGTTTCTCGCCCTCCTTTCCTTAAAATATCTATCAATAAACGGCCCGTGTCCGAACCGGTTATTGCTTTGTCAAGAGACCTCTCTGTAAAACAAGTCTAAAATAATGGGCATCAAAGCCTCCTTGTTCACATGGAATTCATCATAGATCTTTGTCATCACTGCCTGGCCCGGCACCACATAGAAATCCTCTTCTGCCAATGTCTCCATCTCCAGTGCGTCCAATGCTATCTTCAGGTATTCCTCTTTTCCCATGTCCGTCACTATATGCTGCTCTATCAGAGCCAGCAGATCTGTGACAATCCCACTGTTTCTTTGGGATTTCCCTTTCACCACACCAAAGAACTGCATGATATATTCCCGCTGTCTGGACATTCGGTATATGGCCGAATGCGTTTCCTCTATATCACGGTAACGCACAAAGGCTTCCGCCTGATCCCCGTGCAGGGTCACCGTGGCGCCTTCTACAAAAGCCGCATCCTTTTTCTCCATACCTGCGGAGGGGACTGTCACGGTGACACCGCCTACGCTGTCGTTGAGAATATTGATCACCTCAATATTTGCGGCAATATAGTGGTCTATCTCCAGCCCACCCAACAGATTGGACACCGCTTCCATGGTCAGCTCACAGCTTTTCTCTCTCCCGTCCCCATAGGCGTAGGCCAGCGTCAGATGCTGTATGTCTGTGCCCAGCACATTGCCGCTCAGATCAGTCATCACAATCTCTGTCATGGAGTCTCTGGGCACCATCAAAATCTTTAGGGTATTCCTGGCAGTATCCTGTGCAATGACAAAGATACCGTCCGCCTGTCCACCCTGGGTGGGGATGGTGGTTCCCTCCATGGTTCCCTTTCTGTCCACACCTATGCAGAGAATAGCCTTCACATGGGTGTTGCGTCGGTAGGTTTTTCCATCGTATTCCAAGGTTCCCGTCTGTGTCAGCACACTTGTATTCCCTTGGGCATAGACCCGATCCGCAATCTGTACCTCTGTCTCCTGTCTTATCTGGTAGAGTTGAACTGTCCTCCAGGCAAGGATTCCCACCCCAACTAGGAGAAATGCCGAGAACAGATACCAGACCTTTCGGTTTCTGTGCTTTTTTCTACGGCTCATAGGGCTCTCCTGCTTTGTCATCGTTTAAATTCCAATATTCAATATCATGTTCCTTCTTTTCAGAAAGGATGACAGAGCGATTCATGGGTGCATTTTTGTTCTTTTTGCCCTTTTTCTTTTTTTCAGGTATCCCATACTCTCCATAGCTGTCATATTTTCCATATTTCCCGTATTTTCCTGATTGAGGTTCAACGTCATTTCATACAGCTTCTCCTCGCTCATACCA
>CANRZC010000356.1 GCA_947644185.1 uncultured Acetatifactor sp. | reverse complement strand
GAAGACTGTGAAGACCATGACTTCTGCCCAGGATCATAAGCGGGCAAAGGATGGAGATGAGGGTCCTAACACTGGTGGAATGGGGTGCTTTTCCCCCAGCCCTTTCTACACAAAGGAAGTGGACGAATACTGTCAGAAATTCATTTATCAGCCTACGGTAGACGCCATGGCGGCTGAGGGGAGAGTGTTTCAGGGGGTAATTTTCTTTGGCCTGATTTTGACTCCAGATGGGCCGAAGGTGCTGGAATACAATGCCAGATTTGGTGACCCTGAAACCCAGGTGGTGCTTTGCAGGATGAAGAATGATATTCTGGATGTAGTGGATGCATGCATTGACGGATGTCTGGATAAAATAGAATTACAGTTCGAGGACAATGCCGCTGTGTGTGTGGTGCTGGCATCGGAAGGGTATCCGGTTTCTTATAAAAAGGGATTTGAAATTACAGGCCTGGAACAGTTTGAAGGGAAAAGCGATTACTATTGTTTCCACGCTGGAAGCAAATTGGATGCGGAAGGCCGGATCGTAACCAACGGAGGACGTGTGTTGGGTGTGACGGCAAAGGCAGACACACTGGGAGAGGCGCGCAGGAAGGCCTATGAGGCCACAGAGTGGGTTGACTTTGAAAATAAGTACATGCGCCATGACATTGGCAAAGCAATTGATGAAGCATAAGATAAGGCAAATTGCCAAAGAGAATGGAGGTGTTTACATATGAGTGTTCTGGGATCCTTAGACATGTATAATGTCCCGCGAGTATGCAAGGAATGCGGAGGCGTTATGGTTTTTAAAGGAGTAGGAGAGTATCACTGTGAGGACTGTGGCGCTGTGGATTATGATGACTATGGAAAAGTGAGATGCTATATCGAGGCCAATAAGGGAGCTACTGCGGCGCAGATAGAGCAGGCAATAGGAGTGTCTCAGCGCACGGTGAGACGTCTCTTGAAAGATGGTAGGATAGAGATAACGGAAGGCTCTAAGGTATTCTTACGCTGCGAGCTATGCGGGAAACAGATTCGTTCTGGAGAGTATTGCCCGGAATGTGAAATCAAGGTACACCGCACTTTGGAGGAAAAGCAGAGAGAGCTGCTGCACAAGGCGACTCAGGGATTTGGACTGGAGCAGAAGACGGAAGAAGGTCAGAGGAGATTCACCAGAGACAATTAAAGCGAGGAGAAGAGACACATGAGAAAAGCAAAGGAATTGAGAGGGAGACTGCTGGGAGGCGTGTTGGCATTTGCGCTGGCCATAGGCATGTTCGCCATAGGATTCTATGGAATTTCGCTGACAGGCTATGCTGCTGGACAGGCCAAGGTCACGGCGCCTACCGGGGCTAAAATCAGAGAGAGTGCAGACACTACCAGCACCATGGTGGGAGGCGCAGAGAAAGACAAGGTATTGACTGTCATTGGACAGACCCAGGGTGCAGACGGCTATACATGGTATCAGGTGCAGGTAAATGAAACCACCACCGGCTATGTGCGGGCCGATCTTGTGGACGTGTCAGGGGATATCCCTGCCGGTACCACAGGAACAGGAACCGGAACAGGAGCCGGGGATGGAGAAGGTGCAGGAGGCGGTGAGACTGCGCCGCCTGTGGAAGTATCCCAGGTGAATCCTGTCAGTGCTACCGTAGTGGGGGAGTCAGTGGAGATACGGGATACAGCTTCCCTGACTGGTCAGGTGCTGGGGACAGTGCCTGGATCCACTGCTATTACGGTTACAGGCTATGTGACAGATGCAGACAATACCACATGGTATCAGGTGAATTACATCTCTGGGGAGTCACAGGTCAGCGGCTTTTTAATGGCAGATTCCTGTAATTTGTCAGAGCCTTTGACCGCTTTAGGGCAGGAGCCGCCGGTTCAGGAGCCTGTGGCCACACCGGAGCCAGAGCCTGCCAAATATTCAGTGGTAGAGAAGGATGGCAAGTGGCTGCTGGTGGACAATGAAAATGATCCGGGGAAGGGGCTGCCCATTGAGCAGCTTTTGGAGAATAACCAGAAATATGGGGATCTGTACACAAAAAGCGAAGCAAACGTGAAGCGACAAAAGATTATCATCATTGTGCTGGTATTTCTTTTGGTAGCAGCGGTGGCAGGCATTGCATTCCTTGTCTTCAAAATCCGGGATATGATGGATTCCGCCTATTTTAATGAGGTAGAGAGCGAGACTCTGCGCAGGAAGAATACTTCCGGGGGAGCCGGCAAGCAAAAGCCAGCCATGCATACAGTAGGTCCCAGGGAGCAGCAATCCAGAACAGCGGGTACAAGGCCTGCGGGAACCACCCAGCGTTCGGCAGGATCGGCAGTTCAGAGGACCGTATCTCCCACAGGACAGCGCTCTGTGGGAGCAGAACAGCGGATGAGCAGCACCGGGCAGCGTATGAGTGGCAGCGGCACACGCCCTGCTGGCAGTGGTCAGGGCACACGTCCGGCTGGACAGCGCTCTGTGGGTGCTGGACAGGGGGCACGCCCTGTAGGCAACCCAGAAAGTCAGCGCAGTGCAAGGACAGTTCAGCGCGCTGGCGGTACCCAGGGGCAGCGTCCTATGGGCACATCCCAGGGCACCAGAAGGCCTGAGGGCGTCCAGCAGAGGGCTCCCCAGGGAGCAAGGCCAGGACAGAGCACCCAGAAGGCCCAGCCAAAGAATTTTATGACAGACGATGATGAATTCGAATTTGAATTCTTGAATTACGATGGGGACGAAGAATAATCCTCGGATATAAAGGAACTTAGGAACAGGGAATATTCCAAAAGGATACTCCCTGTTTTCGTGCAAAGGATTTCTAAAAAACCTCTAAAATTTCGGTTCCATTTGTTGACAGTAGAGAATGTCTGTCTTATGATAAACGAAGAATA
>CANRZC010000355.1 GCA_947644185.1 uncultured Acetatifactor sp. | reverse complement strand
ATATCTTCTATTTTGTCATAGTCGTCGTTCTCCCAGTCCTCGGAACTGCTTTCCTGATATTTACTTTTTTTAAACAATTTTGACCAAAATCCCATGCTAAACTTCCTCTAAAACTTTCTGTTGTCAGGAACAGTTTGCCCGATAACTGTCCTTTAGAGCCTGTGTGATTCGCTCATTATCCTCATAAAACTGCCGTATATTCCTGTTCTTGAGCTCTATGCGATTGTATAGTCGCAGATAGTCTGGCTGTTGCTCCCATTCCTTCAGGGTATGTTCCAGCTTTTTCTCCAGCTCCAGCGTATGAAAATGCCATTCACTGTGGGCAGCCGCAAAGGCCACATACTCCTCCTCTGACAATTCCATTCGCTTTGCAGCCAGAAAATCCGTACAATACCCATCACTGCCATTCCATTCATAGGCTTGTCTAAAGCATTCCGCTGCCCTGGCGTAGAGCATAAGCCCTGCATATGCCACACCTTTATTATGCCAAATTTTCGCCAGAAACTCCCTGGCCCCAGGAGAATTTCCTCCTATTCCAGGCTCCGATGCCGCGCTGGCCTGTTCGGTCTCCAGGTTCCTCAGCAATTCATCATATTCCCGCAGGGCTTGCCGATATCTTTTCTTTTGCACCAGATAGTCCACCTGACTTTTTCGCTTCTCCAGGCCTGTCAATCCAGCTCCCTGCCGCAACACCTGCTCTGTCTCCTGCACCACAGCCTCACTATAAAACCCCACATAGCGGAGAATGGCAAGCACAAAAGCGCTCAATGACCCCTGTCTGTGCACCAGTGGATGCAGGGCCTTTGCCAGCTCCCGCAGGCCGCACTCCTTCTCGATCCAGTCCAACAGGCTGTCATTCATGAGAGAAAGATCCAGCAAAAAGGCATGCTCTCTCATACAATAGCACAATTCTTCCATACTGTGTACATTGATTTCAAGCCCTGGGATACAATATGGTATTTTTGCATATTTTCCTACACAGACACTGACCCGCATCTCTTTCCACCCCTTACCCTATCGCTATCTCTTCCTTCCACACCCGTCCTGAGGAAGGTCTGAAATCTCCAAAGCCCAGATCTTTTATCTCCACTGACAGACGGTTTTCTTCCTTCAGAAAGAAATGAGCTTCCAGTCGGGAGGTATTTCCCAAAAGCCCCTCCAAAACAATTCGCACCAGCCTACTACCCCCAGACACTACACTTTCTGCCAAAGGCGTGATCATCAGCACAAGCTCATTGCCCTCCTGGATATAAAGCTCTGTGGTCTGCTCTGCCTCATACCAGTTCTCCCCTGCATCCAGCAGCGCATAGTAAGCTTCCTCTCCCTGTCGAAATACTCTCATGCCAATATTTGCCTTTAGCTTATCATTCCCTAAAAACACATGACTTTTTCCCACTTCACTGGGCAATATTCGCTCCTGCATCCCACAGCAGGCACCTTTGCTAAACAGATTATTCCCCTGGAACACTCGCCTGCCCTTGCATAGGAAACGAAGGGATTCCTTCATCCACTCCTGTCCAAATCCATCGCCAATGAGGAATACACTCCCCACACTGCTCTCCCCACAGACCTCCTGTGCAATGTCTAAAAGTGCCCCATCCAGTTCCTGCTGCTCTCCGGGGCTCAGTTCCCTGGAGGCAGGCTCCTCTCCAGAGAGGGAGTCCGCCACCTCCAAAAAGCCATAATCCTTCTCTCTCACAAAGGTCACAATAGGTGTGGTCCTCTTGTTACACTCCATACGCATCACCCGGATGCGATCTAATCGATAGTCAAACAGCACTGCATCGTGGATCCACAGCTCCTTTGGCTGGTGCAGCATATAGCTGTAAAAGCTTTCCTCATAGCTCTGAATGGCTATTCTGTCCACCTTCAGCCCAGCATTCTCCACCATGCGAAGGAGTACATCCAGTATCTCCCGGTTCAATACAGCACATGTCAGCATAATCGCAGTCAATTTCACCCCTGTCTGGGGCAGCAGTCCCAGGCTGCGCCGGAAAAACAGGGCCAATAGCGCCACTGGATCAAAGCTCTCCCCATCTATCACCACTGGCTCTTTGTCCAACGCTAGGGACAGTAAATTCTCTACCAGCACCCCTTCGCCACTGTCCCCTCGCAGCGCCTCTCTGCCGTAAAGCCACTGATTCGTGCCCTGTCTTTTGTAGAGGGCTGTGGGGATATTGTAGACCTGGGCGCCTCCCACCTGGGAAAGGGTCTGAACTTCACTGCTCTCGGACATAGCATAGCTAATCTGAGAATATTGATTTCCCAGATCATATCCCACTATCAGCCTCTCGCTGTTCAGAATTCCCATGTCGGCCCCTCCAATCCTTCTTGACCCTGTTTGCTTTTTGCCTCTGCCTTATGACAGTTGAAACAATCTGCTATTCAGGAAATCTTTTTTATAATATTCCTCCAACAGTTCATCCATGGTATCATAGTCCTGCATGGAATCCGCGGTAGCGATATCATTGATCATTTGATACCTGCTGTCCTCCTGCTCACCATTGTCCCGCCGCATGATGACGCCACTCCCTGTCACCTGGAATTTTCTGTCCCGCTCCTCTGTGATATAATACTGCAGGCTCTCCCCAAAGAACAGTACAAAAGCCTTGAAGCACACACCTCCATATGCCTCTCTCATGTACTCACTGCGATACCCATCTGTCTCTCCGTTCTCGTCCAGCAGGGTATAATGGATGCATACCTTTGTCTGGGGCTTTGTGCGGTATTCTATGATGGTCTTGTCGGAAAGCTCTCGCTGTAGCCCTGGACATTGGGCAAATTCCTGGAAAAATTCCAGATAGATTTCCTTCTCCAGCATTTCCTCCAACAATTCCCCCACAACCTTGTATTTGACAAATTTGC
>CANRZC010000354.1 GCA_947644185.1 uncultured Acetatifactor sp. | reverse complement strand
CGGTCAGAGGACGGAATATGCAGATATTGCAGGTCAATTGCGTGTACGGAGTGGGGAGTACAGGAAAGCTCACTGCCGAAATCCATACAGAACTCATCAGACAGGGCATAGAATCGGTGGTCTGCTATGGGCGCGGGACAAAAATGGAAGAACCTGGTCTGCACAAGACCTGCGGCGAATTCTATTCCAAGGCGAACCAGGCCTTGGCCAGGGCCAGGGGGCAGCTGTACGGCGGATGCTGGCTTTCTACCAGGAAGCTGATATCCGTCATAGAAAAGGAGAAGCCGGATGTGGTGCACCTTCAGTGCATCAACGGTTTCTTCGTCAACATCGCCAGGCTGCTGGAGTGGCTGAAGGAGAACCGGGTGAAGACCGTGCTGACGCTGCATGCGGAATTCATGTTCACCGCTAACTGCGGCCATGCCAGAGAGTGCGAACGCTGGAAAAGCGGCTGCGGGAAATGCCCTCAGCTAAGGACGGACATCGGATCCTTTTGTCTGGATGGCACCCATGCGTCCTGGAAAAAGATGGAGAGGGGATTTCAGGGCTTTACGGAGAACCTGAGGGTGGTATCCGTCTCGCCTTGGCTGATGGAGCGGGCAAAGCAGTCTCCTTTCCTGGCGGACAAAAAGCATAGCGTGGTGATGAACGGCCTGGATGTGAATGTGTTCTGCCGCAGGGAGACAGGGGAGCTGAGGGCACGGTACGATCCGGAGACCAAAATCGTCCTTTTTGTCACCACTTATCTGACAGACAGCCCAAGCGATTTAAAGGGCGGACGATATGTGATAGAACTGGCCAGGAAGCTGGAGCAGAGCAATGTCCGGATTCTAGTGCTGGGGAATTTCGATGAAACGCTTATTTTGCCGCCTAATATGACTGCTCTGGGGCGGGTGGAGGATCAGGAACTTCTTGCCAGGTACTATTCCATGGCAGATGCGTCGATTCTTACCAGTAAGCGGGAGACATTTTCCATGGTGACGGCGGAGAGTCTCTGCTGCGGCACCCCTGTGGTGGGATTTGAGGCGGGAGGGCCGGAATCCATTGCGCTGCCAGAATTCTCCCGGTTCGTGCCGGAGGGGGACGTGGAAGCTTTGCGGAAAGCGCTGCTTGCCATGCTGGAGCGTCCCATTGACCGGGAACGGCTGGCGGGAGAAGCGCAGAAATGCTATTCCAGTAAGCGCATGACGAGGGAGTATATTGCTATATATAGGGAATTGACAAAAGGATGAGTGCGGACAAAAGTGGGAACGATGGATAATTCTACAAAACAAATCAGAATAGGTGCAGTAATCTCATATGTGGCCCTGGCAGTGAATATAGCGGCTACGCTTCTCTATATGCCCTGGATGGTCTCTGTCATCGGCAAGGCGAATTATGCCATGTATACGCTGGCTTATTCCTTTGTCAATATCTTTGTCATGGATTTTGGCCTGAGTAATTCTGTGTCGAAGTTCATTGCCCAGTACAGGGCAGAGGGGAGTGTGCAGAAGGAGAATGAGTTCATGGCGACTGTGTCCAAGGTTTATCTGATTTTGGATGCAGTCATGGCGGCAATCCTGCTGGTGCTGTTCTTTTTCATTGATGTAATCTATACGGGGCTGACTGCCGAAGAGATAAGGACTTTCCGGTCGCTGTATTTGATTGTGGCTTCCTACGCAGTGGTCTCTTTTCCCTTTATGCCATTGTCCGGTGTCATGTACGCTTATGAGAAAGTGATAGAGACTAAGCTGTGCGAGATGTTCCAGAAGCTGTTCACTATTGTGCTGGTGATAGCGGCTTTATTGTATCAGGCGGACGTCAAGTTCGTCATGTTGGCAAATGTGTTTTCGGCGCTGATTGCGTTAGCGGCAAAATTTTATATCGTAAAGAGAGGCACGCATATCCGTCTGAAACTGTCCCTGGCAAACCTCGCCATGTTCCGGGAAGTGGCGGGGTTTACGGTATGGATTGCGGTGCAGATTCTGGCACAGCGCTGTATCTTTACTCTGGCGCCTAATATTTTGGGAATCGTCGCCACCAGCGGGGATATTGCGGTATTTTCGCCGGCAAATAGTATCGAGAGCTATTTTGTCTCTCTGGCAATGGCGATAAATGGCTTTTTTATCATGAGAATCACGAAATATATCGTGTCTGACGAAAAAGAACAGTTATACCAATTGCTTCTAAAGGTAGGCCGGTTCCAGGTATTGCTATTGGGCATGGTATATGTGGTCTTTGTCTGTGTAGGAGACACTTTCATGTGTGCATGGATGGGCGTGGATTTTCGGATATCCTGGCCCTGTGCGGCTCTGATCATGCTGCCGGACATTTTGATTTATTCCGAGCAGGTAGCCGACACGGCGGCAGTTGCCAGCAATCTGGTGAAGTATCAGGCATTGGGCAATGTGATTATGGCAGTAGTCTGCGTATTATTATCCTTCCCTTTGAGCAGTGTATTCGGTGCCATTGGAGCATCGGCAGCTATCGCTGTGTCATACGTGGTGCTTTTTGTCTACAATAATATCCTGTATTCCAGAAAGGTAGGACTGGCCATGGGCCGTTTCCTGAAAGAGTGCTATGGCAAATTGATTCTGCCTGTTCTGGCAGCAGGGGCGGCAGGATTCTTTCTCTGCAATAAACTGATATTGATAGAGGGGTGGACAGGTGTTATAATAAAGGCATGTGTGGCATCGGCCGTGTATGTCCTGGTTATGTTCAGTTTTTTGAATAGACAGGAGAAAGAGATGATTATAGGCTTGCTGAAAAGGAACAGGTAGTTTTCGGAGGAAGAAGATGGTCAGTTTTATCGTCCCTGTGTACAACATGGAGAAATATGTGGAACTTGTCTTTCAGCTTGTCGATAGACGGGCGGTTCTGATTGTCGAGGACATT
>CANRZC010000353.1 GCA_947644185.1 uncultured Acetatifactor sp. | reverse complement strand
GGTATGAGTCGGAAGCCGGGAATATCACCATACGAGAGCGGGTGACCAATTTTAAGTGTCCCCTGAAGACTTATAGTTATAGACTGCAGCTTATCAATGGTGGAATGACCCATTTCCACTTTCATTCGGTTGTGATTCGGGAAATTGAGGATGAGACAGAGGAGAAAAATAAAACAGCTGGAAAAACAACTGCTTCAGGTAAAAAGCTACGGAGAAAGCATGAGAGGGCTGTCAGATGAGGAACTGTCCCACCTGACCATGGTCTTCAGACAGCGCCTTGCGGAAGGGGCGAGCCTTGACGCTCTGCTGCCAGAGGCCTACGCTGCCATCTGTGAGGCGGATTATCGGGTGCTGGGGATGGTGCCTTTTGATGTGCAGATATTGGGAGCAATTGCCCTGCATCAGGGGTACCTTGCAGAGATGAATACCGGCGAGGGAAAGACCCTGGT
This sequence comes from uncultured Acetatifactor sp., assembly GCA_947644185.1. Taxonomy (GTDB): domain Bacteria; phylum Bacillota; class Clostridia; order Lachnospirales; family Lachnospiraceae; genus Acetatifactor. The sequence continues at coordinate 2,427 of CANRZC010000353.1, read as the reverse complement.
GGCCACCATGCCCTTATATCTCAATGCTCTGACGGGAAAGAGCACTATCCTGGTTACAGCCAATGGATATCTGGCGGAGCGAGATGCAAAAGAGATGGGGCCAGTGTACCGTTTCATGGGACTTACGGTGGCAGTAGGTGCCCAGGCTAAGGAGGATGGAAAGACTACAAACGACGAAAAGAGAGAGATTTATAAGGCGGACATCGTCTATACCACCCACGGAGGTCTTGCCTTTGACTATCTGTTCAACAATCTGGTTCCCAGCGCGGAAGACCGATTCATGCGGGAATTCTATTATGTAATCATCGACGAGGCAGATTCTGTTTTACTGGATGCAGCCAGGATGCCCCTTGTGGTGGCGGGGTCTCCCCGAGTGCAGTCTAATCTGTACGAGATGTCAGATTTCTTTGTGACCACATTGATTGAGGATGAGGATTATGAAACAAAAGAAAAGGCAGTTTGGTTTACAGAGAAAGGGATAAAATACGCGGAAACCTTTTTTCAGATCCCCAACTTTTACAGCAAGGAGCATTTTGAAATCAATCGTCATGTGAACCTGGCATTGAAAGCCCATGTCCTATTTGAGAAAGGCAAGGATTATATGATTTCTAACCAGGAGGAGATAGAGCTTTTGGATGAGGGCTCCGGGCGTATGATGCCAGGGATAAAACTCCACGGTGGCCAGCATCAGGCGCTGGAAGCCAAGGAGAAGCTAAAGCTTTCCCAGGAGACTCGTTCCGTGGCCTCCATTACCTATCAGCGGCTGTTTCTGATGTTTCCGAAGATGGCGGGGATGAGCGGCACCATGGCAGATGCATGGGAGGAGCTGCTGGACGTATATAAGAAAAAGGTGCTTGTGGTACCTCCCAACAAACCCATACAGAGAAAGGACTTAAAGGACATATGCTTTGTCCATGGGGCAGATCAGTTTGCGGCGGCAATCGACGAAGCTGTGGCCATTCACAATACCGGGAGGCCGGTGCTCATCGTGGTGACCACCATTGCTGAGACAGAGCTGGTATCCAGGGTGTTGATGGAGGAGAAGATTCCCCACAGCGTCTTAAATGCCAACAACGCTTTTTGGGAGGCGGAGATGATACGGGAGGCCGGACAGAGGAACGCAGTGACCATCTCCACCTCTATGGCAGGCCGGGGAACAGATATCCGGTTGGGAGAGGGTGTAAAAGAGCTGGGTGGTCTGGCGGTGATAGGAATCGGACGGATGAGCAGTATCAGACAGGAGAGACAGGCCAGAGGCCGGGCAGGAAGGCAGGGAGATCCGGGAAGCAGTCAGTTCTATATATCTCTAGAAGACAAAATTGTAGCAGATAAAAAGCTGAAAAAGATACAGAAATATATAGATGGAAAGAGAAGAATTAGCAGCCGCAGAATAAAGCGCCTGATGGATAAGATACAGGCTCTGGGAGAGGAGCAGGCAGTTCTGGGAAGGAAGCAGGCGGCCTCTTATGATGAGATTCTGCAGTATCAGAGAGACTTGATGTATGCAGCTCGCAATCAGCTTCTGGACGGCGGTGTTCTGCCTACAGGGACAATCATGCAGATTGCCAGAGACAATATCAGACATTTTCTGAGGCAACAGAAGAGACTAGATATCCATCAGCTGAATCGGTATATTCTCGATAATTTCTCCTACCGTCTAGACCGGGAGGGAGAAGAGCTTTCGCTGGAGGATTCCCGTGGCGTAGAGTGCTATCTTTTAAGTCGGGTAATGAATGGCCTGGAGGAACAAAAGAAAAAGCTGGGCGGAAAGGGACAGATGAACGAATTGATCCGGGCAGCAACCCTGAACGCCATCGACAACGCCTGGGTAGAGCAGGTGGACTATCTGCAGCAGATGCAGTTTGCGGTAACAGGTCGTACCTCAGCCCAACGAAATCCCATATTTGAATTCCAGAAGGAAGCATTGAATTCCTTTCGGGAGATGGAGCGCAGGGCGAAAAGGGATATTGTTCGGAATATCCTGTTAAGTGATGTGTATACAGATGAAAAAGGAAAGCTTTATATCGTATTTCCATAAGGAGGACGCGCAATGATTTACAATTTTAATCTGGGGATCGGCTGGGCTAGCAGCGGTGTGGAATATGCCCAGGCCTACAGAGCCAATATCCTTCGCAGGATTGGACAGCCCACAAAGTTTGTGTTTACGGATATGTTTCCCAGGGATAATATTCAACATATGACAGAGAATATGGGATTTCGGGATACCGAGGTGCTGTGGCTCTATACCTTTTTTACGGATTGTAAAATTGCACCTGTGACCTATACTCTGTCTAGGCTGGAGGAGAGTCTGGGACACAGACAGTTTACCTTTTCCAGACAGGGAACCACTGCAAAATATGTTTTTCCGGGAAATAATAATTTCTATACCGTTTATCTCACGGACGCCACAGGCGACCGGGTTCACAG
>CANRZC010000352.1 GCA_947644185.1 uncultured Acetatifactor sp. | reverse complement strand
CCAGTCTGAATAAAGGAGCCCTTTGGATCCTCAGCCGGCACAGTTACGGTGCAGCCCCTCTGCTCACTGTCTAACAATACCCGTACTCTTCTGTCTGAAAACACTACGAAGGAAGGGTCAATGACACAGCCAACCGTAAGCGGATCGTGGAGAATGGGTGTACCCATTTCAATACGATTCATCCATTTGTGCATCATTTTTGCCAGCACTTGTGAGCCCTGATGGTCCAACTGCTCAAACTGCTTTACCTGCTCTTTAGTCAAACTGCACTGCAGAGTCACATCCAGCCCCACTGCATAGAGCTGCGCACCGGAGGAGTATACGATCTGTGCCGCTTCTGGATCACATAGAATATTCCATTCAGGGCTTTCCTCCTGTATATATCCACCCATCAGGACAATTTTTTTGATCAAAGGAACTATGTGGGGACATTTTCGGATGGCCAGCGCAATATTGGTCAAAGGTCCAATGGGGACCAGCACAATCTCATGGGGATTTTCCAACACCTTTCGAATGATGAAATCAGGTCCCCACTCCTGGGAATAGGTGTACGGATCCATATCTGCAGGCTCGTACTGGCAGGGAATCAGTCTACCCTTGTGGTCAAATGTATCTTTCTCCGTATCCCGGAACCCTTCCAGCAATGGAATATCCACACCGGCACAGACAGGGATGTCCCCTCTTCCATAGGAATCCAGCAAATTTCGGGCCATCTTTGCCCGGAGCTCACAGTTGCGAAACACTGTGGTCACACCCACCAAGTCTAATTCTGGAGAATTCACTGCAAAGGCAAGAGCAAAAGCATCATCGATATCATCTCCGATATCTGTGTCAATAATTATTTTCTGCGCGAGTTCTTCCATGGTATCTATTCCTTTCTTATCTCTTCTGTACTACTGCTCGAACATCTCTTTCTCAAACTGCAAAGCCTCTGCCGCTTCCCTATCTAACATCTCATCTGTAATGCCAGCGCGAAGCTCTCTCCAAATATGAATATCCTTCTCAATCTGCCCGCCTCTGCGCACAAAGGGCTCCATCACAGCATAGCCATCGAACCCTACCTCTCGCAGAGCAGCACCGATTTCTCTCCAGGGCATACGTCCCTGTCCGGGTACCTTGCGATTGCATTCGCCTGTGTGGAAATGGCACAATTGGTCTCCCACTGTTCGGATAGCATCAGCCATACTGTCCTCCTCAATATTCATATGAAAGGTATCCAGCATGATTTTTACATTCTCTTTGTCCACTTCCTTTACAAAACGGACGCCCTCTTTCGCTGTGTTTAACAGATGGTTCTCGAAGCGGTTTAAGACCTCCATTCCCAGCGTAATGTCATATGGCTTTGCCAGCTCTGCCATTACTCGCATCCCTTCTATACTATACTTCCAATCCTCCTCTTTGTCTATAGGTTTTGTAAAATCAATGGGCCAATAAGAATAGAGGGCGCCACCCAGGTGGTGAATGTCCAATTCTCCCATAACGGCAAACAGCCGTTGAAACCACTCATGTGCGTTTTCCCGTATTTTTTTGTCTGAGGAGCCCATATTGTGGTCAAAGGAAGGTCCATAGCCAGCTGTGAGAACAATTCCATTTGCCTTTGCACAGCTTCTTAAGGCGTTGATTTGATCCTTTGTATAGTCAGGCAATGGTTTTGCACCTATCTCCAGCGCGTCAAAGCCCAGACGGGCTACTTTATCCACATACAGACAATAGTCAGCCTCCCACTGGGTCTCCCAATAGGCATAATAGATTCCATATTTCATTGTCGTCGCTCCTTTCCATAACGTTTCCTGTTTTCAGAACCGAAATGCAATCTTGAAATCCCCATATTTCCCGGTAGCATATTCAAAAGCCTTCTCCCAGTCCTCCAATTGGAAGAATGTCTCCACAATGCCCTCTGTCTTTAGCTTCCCGCTGGCAATATTTTCAATGACATAAGGGTAGCAATAGGGGCTTAGATGGGATCCCAGCACATCTAACTCCTTATTGTCTCCTATCAAAGTCCAGTCCACTGTGGTCTGCTGTGCAAACACACCAAACTCCACGAATCGCCCAAGCCTTCTCACCATCTGCAGCCCCTGCACGACGCTGGAGGGGTGGCCTGTGGCTTCGATGTAAATATCACAGCCGTATCCTTCTGTGAGATCCCTGATGACTTGAAGTGCATCTTCTTTTCCGGGATTCACCACCAGATCTGCTCCAAATTCTTTTGCCTTCTCAAGGCGTTGGTCCATCATATCTAAAGCTACCAGCTTGGCCGGATTCATCTGTCTGGCGTAAGTAATCATACCCAATCCCAAAGTGCCTGCGCCGGAAATCACCACTACATCCTCGATACCTATGTTCGCTCGATCCACTGCGCGTTTTGAACAGCTGTAGGGTTCGATCAAAAGTGCCTGCTCCAGGCTCATTTCCTCAGGAACTCTATGTATCACGGCGTTCTTCGGAAAACGTACATATTCTGCCATACCGCCATTGTTTTCCTTCTGGAAGCCAAAAATCGCGTGGGGTTCACACATCCAGTAGCGACCTGTTCTACAGAACCTGCACTCTCCGCAGGGAATAATCTGATCGGCTATAATCCGATCCCCGATATCATATCCTGTCACATTTTTACCTTTCGCTGCCACATGGCCTAAAAATTCATGGCCCGGAATAAAAGGTGGTCTCACCCATTTTGCATGGGTTTCATCTCCCCAGGTGGAATTCCCGTGATAGCATTTTAAATCCCCTGCGCAGATGCCACAGCCTTCTGTCTTGATAATGATGTCGTCGTCTCCACATTCCGGTACTGGCCAATTGGCTTCAAAGCGGTAGTCTCCCTTGTCATAAGCCACCAATGCCTTCATCGTCTTCGGTAATGTTCCATTCATCCTTGTACCCTCCTT
>CANRZC010000351.1 GCA_947644185.1 uncultured Acetatifactor sp. | reverse complement strand
CGATGGATATGTAGTACAAAAGGTGCATACAGAAGGGGCAGATTTTCTGGAAATGTACGGAAGATTGAGCAGCGGCATTTCTTTTATCATGCATACTCCGTTGGAGAGCATCAGGGAGAGTGCGAAGATAGCAAATCGCTTTCTGGCTTACATGGGAATGGTAGTCACATTGGCTGGGGGTATTATTATCTGGCTTGTCTCAACGAAAATCACAAAGCCCATCTTGGAATTAAGCCGTATCTCCGAGAAGATGGTGCATCTGGATTTTGACGCCAGGTATGAGGGCAGCGCCCACAATGAAATAGGCTTATTGGGGGAGAATATCAACAAGCTCTCTGCCTCTCTGGAACATTCCATTTCGGAGTTAAAAACAGCCAACAATGAATTGCAGAAGGATATCGAGAAAAAAGAAGAGATAGACACCATGAGAAAGGAGTTTCTCGCCAATGTATCCCATGAGCTGAAGACGCCGATTGCCTTGATACAGGGCTATGCGGAAGGGCTGTCCGAGGGAGTCAATGATGACCCGGAGAGCCGCAGCTATTACTGTGAAGTGATTATGGATGAAGCTGCTAAAATGAACAATATGGTGAAGAAGCTGATGACCCTAAACCAATTAGAGTGCGGCAAAGATGTGGTTGCCATGGAGCGCTTTGATGTGACTGGGCTGATAAAGAACTATGTGCAGTCGGCAAGCATCCTGACAAAACAAAATCAGATCACAGTGCAAATGGAGGACTTTGGGCCTATTTATGCATGGGGTGATGTCTACAAGACCGAGGAGGTCTTTATGAACTATTTTTCCAATGCTGTGAACCACTGTCAGGCAGTGGACAGGCAAAAGGGGAAAATCATAGTGGTCTCTTTGGAGCAGAAGGAGAAAAATGTACGGGTAGGTGTGTTCAACACTGGAAAACCCATTCCAGAGGAATCCATTCCTCATCTCTGGGAGAAATTTTATAAGGTGGATAAGGCCAGAACCAGGGAATACGGAGGAAGCGGCGTTGGTCTTTCTATTGTCAAGGCCATTATGGAATCTATGAACCAGAAATACGGTGTGGAGAACTATAATAATGGAGTGCTGTTCTGGTTCGAATTGGATGGAATGTATGTGCCGCCAGAAGCGACTTGATGGAAAAGAGGAGAAAATAGGGGGAAATATGGGGAGAGAGGAACAAATCAACTATACAAAAGTATTACTGGTAGGATTGGACACAGGGGAAGAACAGGATTTCGACCATTCTATGGAGGAGCTAAAGAGCTTGGCGGAGGCTGCCTACAAACAGGTAGTAGGCATCATTGTCCAGCACATGCCTACTGTGAATAAGGCTTTTTATATCGGCACAGGCAAGGTGGAAGAGGTGCGGGAGTACGCTGGACAATGCCAGGCGGAAGAGATTGTGTTTGACAATGCACTTTCCCCTTCCCAGATGCGCAATCTGGGAGGGGAGTTGGGGCTTCCTATTCTGGACAGAACGAATTTGATACTGGATATCTTTGCCATCCGGGCCCAGACAAGGGAGGCAAAGCTACAGGTAGAGACTGCGAGACTGCAGTATTTTTTGCCTAGATTGGTAGGAATGCGGGAGAACTTAAGCAGGCAAGGTGGTACTACAGGCGGCAGCCTAAGCAACAGAGGTGCGGGAGAGACAAAGCTGGAATTGGATCGGCGTAAAATCGAACATCGCATTAGTGAATTGAAGAAAGATTTAGAGGAGATAGCTGGTGCCAGGCAAACTATGCGCAAGAAGCGCAACCAATCCCAGATTCCGAAGGTGGCGCTGGTAGGCTATACCAATGCGGGAAAGTCCACTATTATGAATCGCATGGTGGAACGATACAGGGACAATATGGGAAAGGAGGGCTCCAAGACAGTGCTGGAGAAAGACATGCTTTTTGCCACCCTGGATACACATGTGCGCTATATTAACCCCAGCGCGGAGGAGAATATCCCATTTTTTCTTTCAGACACAGTGGGCTTTATCAATAAACTGCCCCATGGATTAGTGAAAGCCTTTCATTCCACTTTAGAGGAGGTGCGGTATGCTGACTTGCTCATACAGGTGGTGGATTTTTCGGATGAGCATTACAGGCAGCAGATGGAGGTGACAGCGGAGACGTTGAAAGAGCTGAATGCTGGAGATATCCCACAGATTGTGGTTTATAACAAAGCGGATAAGTGTGCTATGACAGCTTTGCCCCGAAGAAAAGAGAAGCAGATATATATGGCGGCATCCAAGGGCTGTGGCATAGAGGAATTGGTGGAGCTGATCAAGGAGCATGTCTATGCAGACCGGGTAGAGGCATGTCTTTTATTGCCCTATGACAAAGGAAGCATTGTTTCCTATTTTATGGAAAATGCAGCGGTATTGGAACAAGAGTATAGGGAAGAGGGAGTGTGGCTTAAGGTTAGCTGTCATAAAATGGATCTGGATAAATATGCCATATATCAAAAATAAGCAGCATAACATTTTTTACTTGTCGGATGAAGAAATATGTTGTATGATGAAAAAAGTACCGCAGTGTAGAGGCGGGGATAGGATAAGGAAGAGACAAGATGAAATATAAGAAAAGTGTAATGGCAATATTGATTTTTGCAATGCTGGCCTTTGGTGGATGCGCAGAGAATCAGATCCCGGATATGACGGAGGAGGAGATGCGCGCAGTGGGCGAGTTCGTCGCTTACACAATGGCGAAATATGATGCAGGAAAAAGTAGTAGACTGATGGATTTGCCGCCAGTGGAGGAGAATCCAGAGCCCATACCCACGCGCTCACCGCAGGAGACGGTTGGGATGGATCCAGTAGATGACACTCCTGTAATAGAAGCCCCTGGAGTAGAAGCAGATAGTGGAAACCTTATTGATCTTGATTTCAATTGGGACGACATACC
>CANRZC010000350.1 GCA_947644185.1 uncultured Acetatifactor sp. | reverse complement strand
CAAGTGTCTAGCCGCATTTTCAGAGGCCTGGCGTCTATTTCTAAAGCCATAAATGTAATTTATACTAAACCATGTTGGTTGCATACAAGGTTTGATTGTATACAAGTATTCTTTGTTTTGTATGCAGTGAAGCCCTTGTGTGTTATGTTAATTTTAAGGAGGAAAAGTTATGAGAAAAAAGAAATTTCTCACCCTGTTGCTGGCTGGGGCTATGACAGTGTCATTGGCTGCCTGCGGAAACGGGGGCTCCGGTGATTCCAGCCAAAGCAGCGAATCCACTCCTGAGTCCGAGTCAACCCCTGAAAGCGGGTCTGAGCCGGCTTCGGATGCGAACGCAAACTGGGACGGAGCGTACATGGATGCGGATGATTATAAGGCTTATATCACCCACGATTTGGAGTCGCTTGTCGTTGATATCCAAGATCAATTGACAGCAGATCAGAAGACAGCAGTGGAAGCTGCCCAGGCAGCCGGTGCGGAAGCTATCGCAAATGCCGGAACAGTGGCAGATGTGCAGAAGGCATATGAGGATGCCTTTGCTGCAATCCTTGCCTGCGTGCCCGTAGCAGAAGGACTTCATTCCTATGCTGGCGAGAACAATGACGAGAGAGCCAATATGCTGGGAATCCTGGAGACCTATGGCGTCCGCAACGGTATCACTGGAGTATCTCTGTTTGAAAACGGTGTGAACCGGATGTACAATCCCCGTGTCACCCTGGGAACCGAGAACTATATCATTGGCTACGGCTTCGGTACTCTGGAAGAGGGTGCTATCACAGAGGATTTGGAGTATGAGAGCAATCCTGACTGGAAAAGGTACTATCATACGCTGACCTCTTCCGATCCTGGGACATTAAACTATCTCAATGATCAGGGAAGCGCGGTAGGCGATCTGTATGACTATGTGGCTGGAAGCTACTTTACTACTTTCATGAACGACACAAAGGACGGCTATGAATGGGTTCCGGCTCTGGCCATGGAAATGCCAGTTGCCATGAATGATGAGGATGGCGATGGTATGGCCACAAAGTGGAGATTCCAGGTTCGCACTGGAGCCGAAGGGCTTAAGTATACCACGGGCTCTCAGATGGAATCCCGCGCCGCCTTTAACGACAGAGAAGTGGCTTTGGAGGACTATCTGACACCCTTTAAGCTTCTGCTCACCCAGAGCAATCAGCTCTACAGAGGATCTGAAATGGCCAACAATTCCACTGGCGCTGTGGTGGGCGTGAAGGATTTTTACGATGGCACAGCAGATGGCTTTAATCAGGCTCTCTGGGATAAGGTAGGCATCAAGGCCTATGAGGAGGATGGCAAGAGCTATCTGGAGATCGAGTATACACAGGATATGACACCGTTCTACGCCATGTACTATATCAACGGCGGCCTGTATGCACCCATTCCCCAGGACTTTATCGATCTGGTGACAGTACAGAACTATCTGGGCTTCAACAGCGATGCCACAGAGACACCGGTAGACAATTCCCTGGTTCTCGGCCCCTGGTATCTGGAAGCTTACCATCAGGATCAGGAAATCGTGTACCGCAAGAATCCCAACTATGTCTTTGCAGACACGAAATACAACATTGAAGGTGTTCACATCAAGGTCTTCCCTGCAGCCAAGGAGGATAACACAGCGGCCATCAATGAATTCCTGGCAGGACATACGGACAGCGCAGCTATTCCCCAGACCATGCTGGATGAATACCGCAATGACCCCCGCACCAGAGTTACCACCGGTGATTCCGTGTTCAAGCTGAATATCAATGCCCTGTCCACAGAGGATTGGGAGTATATGTTCGGCGAGAACGGGATAATATCCCCCACTGCGAAGGCAGACTACTGGGAGGTAGAGCCCGCCCTTGGAAACAGACATTTCAGACAGGCCATGCAGTATTCCATTGACCGTCTGACCTTTGCAAATGCCAGAGGCAGTATTCCTTCCGTGGATTATCTGTCCTCCAATTACCTCTCAGATCCTGAGAATGGTGTTTCCTACAGCACCACAGACGCTCACAAGAAAGCGGTTGCTTCCCTGTTGGATGAGACAGATGGAAACGGCTATTCCCTGGAGCTTGCCAGAGAGTATTTCCGTGTGGCTCTTACCGAGCTGGAGAGCGAAGGCATCTATGCACCTGGAACCGCAGAGGCTCCTACCACAATCAATATTGAGATTGCATGGATGTATCCCGCTGACGAGGAGGATTATCACAATGAGATCAAGTCCTTCCTGGAGACTGCATTCAACGATGCAAGCGTTTCTGACGGAAAGTATCAGCTCAGTGTAGACTTCTGGGTAGGCAATGAGTGGTCTGATGTGTATTACAATAAGATGATGGTAGGACAGTTTGATTTGGGCTTTGGCTCTGTTAGCGGCAACCCGCTGAATCCTTTGGATTTCGTGGGCAACCTGTCCAGCGATCAGGAGATTTCCAAGACCTTTACCCTGTGCTGGGGAACAGACACCAATGATCCGGATGTGTACCCCATCGTATATAGGGGCGAGCGCTACTCCTATGACGCCTTCTACAAGGCTGCCAATAACCAGGCAATCGTAGCAGCAGGCAGAAATGAAGCCGCGGTTTCCTTTACCTATGAGCCTATGACAAAGAACGAGGACGGCAGCTATACTGGTGCCCTGGAGGTCAAGGCTGCTCTACCGGATCTGACCACCGTGACCATAGTGGATACGGTCTGCTGTAACTATGAGCGTTACCGCAACGGCGATGGCGAGTACGATGAGGCATCGGTTGCTTTCGAGACAGAGGACAAAGGAAACGGTGTGACCCGAGTTACCTTTACAGTGCCTGCTGAGCTTGCTGCGGATTACGCCACAGGTAGCGGTACTTCCGAGAATCCAGTAGGAGCAACAGGATTTGACTTCTATTATGACCATTATGTTTG
>CANRZC010000349.1 GCA_947644185.1 uncultured Acetatifactor sp. | reverse complement strand
GAGAAGGACGGACGCGATTTTTTTATAACCGGTCATTCGGAGTATGCGCCTATGATTAAGAGCATGACAGGTTTTGGCAGATGCGAGGTCACTGAAAATGATAGAAAATTCACAGTGGAGATTAAATCGGTGAATCACCGCTATCTGGATGTCAATATCAAGATGCCCAAAGCGCTCAACTTCTTTGAATCATCCATTCGCAGTGAACTGAAGAGCTATATTTCCCGAGGCAAGGTGGATGTGTTTGTCTCCTATGAAGATTTTTCTGAGAAGACTTCTATGGTATGCTATCACAGGGAGGTGGCAGAGGAATATCTGGGTTATCTGCGCCAAATGGCAGAGGAATTTCAGCTGGAGAATGACATCCGTGTGTCCTCGCTGTCCAGATTTCCAGAGATCTTTACCATGGAGGAGGCTGGATTGGACCAGGAGGAGCTGTGGAAGGAGCTGCGCCGAGCTGTTGTTGGTGCTGCACAGATGTTTGTGGACACCCGTGTGGTGGAGGGAGAACGTTTGAAGGAGGATCTGGTGGAGAAGCTGGATGGCATGCGGGAGAGAGTGGATTTTATCTCAGAACGGTCTCCACAGATTGTGACAGAATACCGCCGTAAATTGGAAGAAAAAGTAAGGGAGATGCTGGGAGACACCAACATTGATGAGGGTAGGCTGTTGACGGAGGTCATGATTTTTGCCGATAAGGCATGTGTGGACGAGGAAATTGTGCGGCTGTGCAGTCACATTGAGACCACAAAGAATGCCCTGACGGAGGGCGGCGCTATCGGACGTAAGCTTGACTTTATTGCCCAGGAAATGAATCGTGAGGCCAATACCATTCTGTCAAAGGCCAATGACTTAGAGATTTCCAATTGCGCCATCGAGCTCAAGACAGAGATCGAGAAGGTCAGAGAACAGATTCAGAATATAGAGTAAGGGGTGACGGCATGCTGATTCATATTGGATTCGGAAATATTGTGAATTCTACGAAAATCATTGCCATCGTCAGCCCGGATTCCGCACCAATTAAAAGGATGGTGCAGAGCGCCAGAGAAAAGGGAACCGCCATCGATGCCACCCAAGGGCGAAAGACGAAATCCGTGTTAATCATGGAGAACAGCCAGGTAGTGCTATCAGCGCTTTTGCCAGAGACCATTGCAGGGCGTGTGGGCAGCGCGCAGATGCAGGAGGAAAGCAGTGTGGAGGGGACAGATGAAAGGGGATAAGAAAGGTATTTTAATAGTCATATCTGGTTTTTCTGGTGCAGGAAAGGGTACACTGGTAAAAGAACTGCTGCGCAGGCATCCAGGGGATTACTGCCTGTCAGTGTCCATGACTACCCGAGCGCCAAGGCCAGGAGAGCGGGAGGGTGTAGAGTATTTTTTCACAGACAGGCAGCGGTTTGAGGACACCATAGCCCAGGACGGACTCATTGAGTACGCATCCTACTGCGGGAATTACTACGGTACCCCAAAGGCTTATGTAGAGAGGCAGTTGGCGGAAGGCAGAAATGTCATCCTTGAGATAGAGATACAGGGAGCCTTGAAAATCAAGAAAAGATTCCCGGAAAGCCTGCTGATTTTCGTGACACCTCCAAATGCGGAAGAGCTTAAGCGCAGGTTGGAGGGAAGGGGGACGGAGAGCGAGGAAGTCATCGCCAGCCGTCTGGCCAGAGCCGCAGAGGAATCGGAGGGTGTGGAATTCTACGATTACCTGGTGGTAAATGACAAGCTGGAGGAAAGCGCGGAGGAGGTCCATCACTTGGTGGCTGCAGCCCGCAGAGCTCCGGTGAGAAGGGAAGAATTTGTAAAAGGAATCAGAGAGGAACTGCATAGTTTCGCGAAAGGAGCGCAAGAGTAATGTTACATCCATCCTATTCAGATTTGATGAAGGTAGTAAACAAAGAAGTGGAGCAGGGCGAAGCCCCTGTGGTAAGCAGCCGTTATTCCATCGTCATGGCTACATCCAAGAGAGCCAGACAGCTGATTGCCGGTGAGGAGGCTATGGTAGACAGCAAGGATAAGAAACCCTTGTCTGTGGCTGTGGAAGAGCTCAACCAGGGTAAAATCAAGATACTCGGGGGCGAATAAAGTGGAGAGGTAGCTGGTTTTTGCCAGCTATTTTCATCCTAAGATGAGGTTATTATGGATATTTTGTTTCTATCCCTTGGCTGTGATAAAAATCTTGCAGATACGGAGATGATGCTGGGGATCCTACAGAAAAGGGGATTTGGGTTTACAGATGAGGTAGAGAAGGCAGACATTGCGATAGTCAATACATGCTGCTTTATTGGAGATGCAAAGGAAGAGAGCATTAACACGCTGCTGGAAATGGCGGAGGCTCGAAAATCAGGAAAACTGAAGGCATTGCTGGCAACAGGCTGTCTGGCCCAGCGCTACCAGCAGGAGATTCAGAGAGAGATCCCAGAGGTGGACGCGCTAGTGGGCACAGCGGCCATAGAAGAGATTGCAGATGCATTGGAGGAAGTGCTGGCTGGCCATGGACAGAACCATTACAGGGATCTTGACACGCCTCCTGCCACATGCAGGGACAGAATAGTGACCACAGGAGGCCATTATGCCTATTTGAAGATCGCAGAGGGCTGTGATAAGCACTGTACTTACTGCATCATTCCAAAGGTCAGAGGGCGGTATCGCAGCATTGCCATGGAGAGCCTGGTGGAGCAGGCAAGGAGACTGGCCCAGGGCGGTGTAAAGGAGTTGATTTTGGTGGCCCAGGAGACTACTCTATATGGGGTAGATCTATATGGAAGAAAGAGCCTTCCCGATCTGCTCTTAAATCTGGCAGCCATTGAGGAGCTTCGCTGGATTCGGATCCTATACTGCTACCCGGAGGAAATCACAGAGGAACTGATAGACGTGATTGCCAGAGAGCCGAAAATATGCCATT
>CANRZC010000348.1 GCA_947644185.1 uncultured Acetatifactor sp. | reverse complement strand
AAGCGTTTGGAAGAAACGGCAAAAAAACATGTGCCCAATCAGCACAAAGGGAAGAGCGGAGTAATGGACGAAATGCAGATATGTATATAGTTGAGCGCTACTGTAGAGAGAACTATATGCGTCAGATCTGTCTGGAGGATTTGATAGATCTGGTACATTACAACAAGACCTCTCTCCTACAGAGATTTAGAGAGGTATATGGCACCACTCCCAGAAACTATGTCATTCAGATTCGGCTGCAGAAAGCAAAAGAGTTACTGAAGGATACAGATTACAGCATCTCGGAAATTTCTGACCAGCTAGGCTTTACCAGTGTGCATTATTTTAGCCGCTTTTTTAAGGAAAAGGAGAAATACTCTCCCCTGGAGTATCGTATGAAACGCACCAAGAACAGAGCCTATGCCCTGGAAATGTAAGGAAAGGTGCTTAAATACCTACTCTTTATCGCGAAGGATAAGGTGGCTGAGCCTGGGCCAGAGGATCCAGGAGGTAAAAGAGGTGATGACCCCTGGTACACCCAGAAAGAAAAGAAGGAGCCCTAAGTTGAGGTTCTGGAACAAAAACAGAATATAAGCCAGGTGCAGGAGGACACAGAGCAGTCCACGCCAGCCGCAGGAAGGAATCAATAGCAGAGCATTTTTATAAACTGCCTTCAGAGGGAGCTCAAAGAGAGAGAGCTGTACCATGACCATGATAGTGTAGTAACCGCACAGAAATAGGAGCAGGTACACCAGGGCATAGAAGGAGGGAGTTTGGGCCATCCACACCTGGGCCATCAGCAGGTAAAAGCAGCAAAGCGTCCAGAAGAAACCTAGGAAAAGCCCTGTCAGGGCGCAAGGCTTAAAATTTTTGCGGAAAAAGGAGAGAAAAGAGGTTCGCACTGAGATGGCAATCCCTCTGGTGTAGTCATAGCTGCGGTGGTACAGGGCTGAAAGGCCGGGGAAAAGCAGCACCATGGAAAGCCAGGTGCCGACCAGAAAAATAAGCCCAGCTGTCTGGAGTGTTAGCTCCAGAAACACAAATGCAGGGATGCAGGTGAGGCCAAAGCAAAGATTGGTAAGGAGCAGGTTGGGGAGATTGGGCAGCAGCGCTATGCGAAGAAAGCGAAAGTGGCGGATTTCTTTTTGCTCAGGTGCTTCCCGCCTAGCTTTTCTCTCTTTTTTGGAGAGATCCTGTTCATAGCGCAGGTCGCTGTAATAGTCAGTTTTTTTCTTTTTTCCCATAACCAAAGGCCTCCTGAATGTTTTGTTTTTTTCTGTACCATGATTCTCATCTAAAATCCATTTTAAAGCAAAATCAGGATTCTGCAAGGGTTTTCAGGGGAATTTGAAAGAAAATATAAATAATGCGGAATAACAATAAAATCGACATACTTGAACTGGGGAAATGAAGATGCTATAATGCTAAAATAGCAGGGCAAAAGATAGAAAAACGGAGGCAAAGAGAATGGATACCATAAAAATCAATAAACGGAGCACGAAAATGATTGCCCACAGAGGTGTAAGCGGTCTGGAGACGGAGAATTCCATTCCGGCCTTTGTGGCAGCAGGAAGCCGCAGCTATTATGGCGTGGAGACAGACACCCACGTGACAAAGGATGGCAGATTTGTCATCATACATGATGACCACACAGGGCGGGTGGCCAAGGATGACGTCCATGTGGAGGAAGCAAGCTACGAGTTACTGCGAGGGATCGGTCTAAAGGACATCTGCCCGGAGGCTCAGGACGAGTCTGTGATGCTCCAGGACCGGCAAGATCTGATCATACCAAATCTGAAGGAGTATATCACAATTTGCAAGAAGTATGAGAAGGTCTGTATTTTGGAGCTGAAGAATGAATTCTCCCCGGAGGATCTTTCGCGGATAGTGGAGGAAATCAAGGAGCTGAATTACCTGGACCAGGTGACATTCATCTCTTTTGCGGTAAACAATATGATTGGGCTGCGGGAGCTTCTGCCGGATCAGCAGCTGCAGTATCTCACCTGTGAATACAATCAGGAGATTTTTCAGGTATTGAAGGATCATAGGCTGGATCTGGACATTTACTACAAAGTGTTGACCAAAGAGATTGTGGAAGAGCTCCACCGGGAGGGAATCCGGGTGAACTGCTGGACCTGTGACGACAAGGAGGAGGCAGAGCAGCTGACGGAATGGGGCGTGGATTTTCTTACTTCGAATTGTCTGGAGTAACTCAGGCAAAGAGCCTCCAGAGATTGTATCCGCACTTCCATGGCGGACTACAAAAAGGAGGATTGGCTGATTAATCTACCGCTGTATGCGGTGGAAGAGATTCAGAAATAGGGCTGTACAAAAGGCATCGCTGTTCATCAGCAGAGAAATTGCAGCAGCGTTTGGAGAGACTGTCCCACGCTTTTCCCTGGGTGACAATGTGGTACAGCTTATCAGCCTGTTTCAGGATGGTGTCTTTATGGGAGTTGCACCATGATAATTGATTCGACAGAAGATTCTTGTAAGCAACGTCCTGCTTGGAATCCATTGAGTGGATTTGCATGCTTACCTTTGTCAGACATGCTGTGGGGACAGGAATCATGTTGTTAAAATTAATTACGCCCCATAAGCCCTGGTTTATTTTCAGAAAATCCGGCTGGTTCTTCATATGTAAATGCTTTTTCTTGGGAGAGGATAAGGGGGCATAGTAGTGAAAGCCATTGATTGTGAATATAATCCCTATGAATGGTCGTGTTGCCTTGTGCTCCATATTGTAGGGGACGCAGGGATCGGTATCCCTCAAATAATTACAGTAACTGGTATTAATTAAATAGAATGAAAAATGCATAAATTCCTCCTTTCGTTACAAAAAGGCTAAGTCTTTCGGCTTAGCCCTTTGTTTTTTGATTCCCACTTATGGTAGGGTACACCGCTTCTTTGGCTCCCACTTATGGTAGGGTACA
>CANRZC010000347.1 GCA_947644185.1 uncultured Acetatifactor sp. | reverse complement strand
TTGCTTGAGGCATATCCGTCAAACTCGGATTCCAGTGCCATTTGAATTTCATCCTCTCTGTAGATGTCATAACTGTCAAACCAGGAAAACAGCCGCTGTTTAAACAATAGTTTCATAACAAATCCCTCTCTTTTCAGAACATCTGTTCTTGCATTTTTTTGTAAAACATGTTATCTTAATTTTAGGAACCGCCTCCTAAACTTTAGCTCTCTTTTATACATATCAGATAGGATCGGTAAAGTCAACAAAATTGTAACCATAATTGGAAAAAGGAGCTACTATGGAACAACTTTCTTTTTTGGATATGGCAAACGAATCCTCCCCTACCTTGGGCACCGCCGCTTTTACCCCGCTGGCAGACAGAATGCGACCGCAAACTTTGGAGGATTATATCGGTCAGGAGCATCTGCTGGGGAAAGGGAAGATCCTGCGCCAGATCCTGGAGAAGGACATGATTCCCTCCATGATATTCTGGGGGCCGCCCGGCGTGGGCAAGACCACTTTAGCCCGAATCATCGCGGGCCACACCAAATCCAGCTTTGTGAACTTCAGTGCCGTCACCAGCGGTATAAAAGAAATCAAGGAGATCATGAAGCAGGCGGAGGAGAATCGAGCCTACGGCACCCATACCCTCTGCTTTGTGGATGAGATCCACAGGTTCAACAAGGCCCAGCAAGACGCATTTCTACCCTATGTGGAGAAGGGCAGCATTACCCTGATTGGGGCTACCACAGAGAACCCTTCCTTTGAGATCAATGCCGCTCTACTGTCTCGGTGCAAGGTGTTTGTGTTGAAGGAGCTGACAACGGCAGATCTGACAACTATGCTTAAGTCTGCTCTTTCTGATAAAAGGGGATTCGGCAACAGCACGATCCATATGGACGAAGCCCTCCTATCCTCCATAGCAGTGTTCGCTGGCGGAGACGCCCGCACAGCCCTGAACACCCTGGAGATGGCTGTGCTAAATGGGGAGATTTCCTCTGACGGCTCCATCACTGTCACAAAAGAGCATCTGGAGCAGTGCCTGGGAAAAAAGACATTATTATATGACAAAAATGGGGAGGAGCATTACAACCTGATCTCCGCTCTCCACAAGTCCATGCGCAATTCTGACCCGGACGCGGCAGTGTACTGGCTGGCCAGAATGCTGGAGGCCGGGGAAGATCCCCTGTTCATCGCCCGCAGACTGATCCGCTTTGCCAGCGAGGATATCGGGCTGGCAGACAGCCAGGCTCTGCAGATAGCTGTGGCAGCCTACCAGGCCTGCCATTTCAATGGCATGCCCGAGTGCAATCTGAATCTGACCCAGGCTGTGGTGTATTTGTCTCTGGCTCCCCGCTCCAACGCTTTGTACCGGGCCTATGAGATGGCAAAGCTGGACGCAAAGGAACAGCTGGCGGATCCCGTACCCCTCAATATCCGCAATGCTGTCACATCTTTGATGGAAGATCTGCATTATGGGGAAGGGTATACTTATGCACATGATACCCAAGAGAAAATCGCAAGAATGACTTGTCTGCCAGAGAGCTTAAAGGACCGGCGCTACTACCTGCCCACAGAGGAGGGAGTGGAAAAGGAGTGGAAGGAGCGACTGGAGCGCAGCAGAGCCTTTCGGTTGGGGGAAACGGAATAGATTATGGACACACCCAATAGTCCCATGCTATAATAATCCTACAAATAATGTTGTGCATAAAACGCACAAAACGGAAAGGAAGTACCCAAGATGAAGTACGATTTTACCTCTATTTTGAATCGCAAGGGCATGGATGCTATCGCTGTGGACTCTGTGGGGAGCAGCCTCGCCGGGCCGAAGGAGGGCTTCGACGTTATTCCCATGTGGGTGGCCGACATGAACTTCCCCACTGTCCCCACCATACCGGAGACCATCATCGCCCGCACCAGAGAACCTCATTATGGCTATTTTTCTCCCAGAGAGGAGTATCTGGACGGGATCATTCGCTGGCAGGAGACCAGAAATGGCGCCACAGGCTTGACCAGAGAATGCATCGGCTATGAGAACGGGGTGCTGGGCGGTGTCATCAGCGCTCTGAACGTATTTTGCTCCAAAGGGGACAATGTGCTCCTCCACTCCCCCACTTATATTGGCTTTACTGGAGCTCTGGGAAACAACGGTTACCATATGGTCCACAGCCCCCTGGTTTTGGATGAAGCTGGTACCTACCGCATGGACTTTGCAGATATGGAGAAAAAGATTACCGAGAACAAAATTCATGCCGCTGTATTCTGCTCCCCCCACAATCCCTGCGGTCGAGTCTGGGAAAAGTGGGAGGTGGAACAGTTCATGGAGCTGTGCCGCAAGCATGATGTAATGGTAGTCTCCGATGAAATCTGGTCGGATATCATTTTGACCGGGTATCAGCATGTGCCCACCCAGAGCGTCAGCGAAGATGCCAGGAACCGCACGGTAGCAGTCTATGCTCCCTCCAAAACCTTCAACCTGGCAGGCCTGGTGGGCAGCTATCATATTATTTATAACAAGGCCATCAGGGACCGGGTAGAAAAGGAATCCTCCCTCTCCCATTACAACAGCATGAACCTGTTGTCCATGTACGCTCTTATCGGCGCTTACAAACCCCAGGGCTATGAGTGGGTGGATGAACTGCGCCAGGTGCTCACAGGTAATATCGACTTCGCCTGTGCCTATATAGCGGAGCATTTCCCAGGTGTAAAGGTTTCCAAGCCCCAGGGCACCTATATGCTGTTCCTGGACTGCACGGAATGGTGCCAGACTCACGGAAAGACCATCGATGAGGTGGAGCAGGCCGGCTGGGATGTGGGCGTGATTTGGCAGGATGGAAGAGCTTTCCATGGCCCCTGCCATATCCGTATGAATCTGGCTCTGCCTCTTACTCGGGTGCAGGAGGCATTTGAGAGATTGGATAAGTATGTATTC
>CANRZC010000346.1 GCA_947644185.1 uncultured Acetatifactor sp. | reverse complement strand
ACATGTAAGGGACTGGCCAGATAGTACACAAAAAGTGCCAAAAAGTTAGAGCCAATCCCTACATGGAAAGAAAAGCTCAGATTTTCCCCTGCTCTGAGCTTGTGGAGCAATTCACTGAAAAAAGGCATGTATTGATGGTACATATCGGCAAACAAAAAAGACCTGTCCCCAAAGGGGTAAATCCGATTTACCACAAATAATGCCAGCATAATCATAGAAGGAAGTAACATGGACAGAGCAATTGCCGTTTTCTGCCAATTTCCTTTTAATTTCAAAGTTTTATTTTTCATCACTGTCAGTTTCCATCCCGGTTCACAGACCGGCAATTTCCTCCCTCAGCACATCTATTTCCGTCCTTCTTCACCGAAAGCGCTTCCGCCAGGGCAAAGCATGTGCCTGATGTCAACGCCATTATAGCCCAATCGGAAGGAAATGTCCATCTCGTTTTTATCATTATCCGATTTCTGATCGTATCTTATACGCAGAAAGCATATAATGAGAATAGAGACCATTTTAAGAAAGCGATTTGCCAGCTGAAACGCAAAGAGGAGTGTAAGTTTGAAAATAGCCATTGCCGGAAAGACAGAGCAAACTGGAAATTATGTGAAATATTTGGAATCCATGGGCGTGATACCAGTGGTGACTTTGCTTCCCTCACAGATAACCACCTGTCAGGGACTACTGCTACCGGGAGGCGGTGACATTACCCCTGCCTTCTACGGCGAGCAAAACCACGGCTCCCACAGTATTGACACAGAATTGGACATTTTACAGCTCCAGGCCTTTGACCTGGCCATGGATAATATCATGCCTGTGCTGGGCATCTGCAAAGGACTACAGATTATCAACGTGGGCCTGGGCGGTACCCTGATCCAGGATTTAGAATCCTCTATCAGTGACAGACACAGATATGACAAGGGAGATAAGTATCACGACTCCGTCATCCATACGGATTCCTGGCTCTATCGGCTCTACGGCCATGGGGCAATTGTGAACAGCGCCCATCATCAGGCCATAGACAGGCTGGGAAAGGGACTTTTTGCAGTATCTCGCTGTCCTTTGGATGACTGCATCGAAGCCATTGCCCACCAGAGCCTGCCTATTATCGGTGTCCAGTGGCATCCTGAGCGAATCGACTTTGCCAAATCCGGCACAGATGGCAGAAAGGTGCTGGAATATTTCCTTCAGATGTTATCTTACTGATGCATCCGCAGGTGTCTTCCCGCTCTTCCCCTTTGGTGCAAGCATCTCCAGGGCAGCCTCGGTCTTTGCAGCCACCTGCTTTTTGCGATTTTCCTTTGCTATTTCGAACAGAGACCTGACAATTTCCTTCAGTGCTTCCACCGTCTCCTGGTCCACCTCTTTCAACGCAGCAATGACACCATTCATGCTCTTCTTCCACTCTGCAGTAAAATCAATCAGGTTGTGGGCATTGGAGGCTGTGATGACCTGGTACATGGTATCCACAAAGGTCCGCAGCTGTTCTTCATTTAATGACAGGATCCATTCATTCAGATTATTATCCATCTGTCTTCTACGCTCATACAGGTCATTGGCCCGCACCAGATGATTTCCCTCCACCAACCAGGTATAGGGATCATGCTGCAGCAGTCCAAAGGTTTTGCTCTTTACTACCTGAAACTGCATATCTGACTCAAATATCATTCCCACCAGAGAGGAGTGGGGCAAAATCTTAACTACCTTCTCTGCCACCTGGTCATATCCGCTCCTCTCTAGCACCTCCGGTCGAAAGCCAGGTCCGTCCATGCTGTAGATCTTTAATATGCGCTGCTGTAATTCGGGCTCACAGTTCATGGCGCTGTATACCGCCAGATTCCCGCCTTTAGAATGCCCTCCCACGTAAAAGGCACCCTCAAATTTCTCTGCCACCCGATTCAGATATGCTACACTGTACGCTTGCCCAGGTACCGGCGAGAGAAATGCCATATTAAAGTCTTCCTTCCATCCCACAATGGTCTCATCTGTCCCCCGATAGGCTACATAGTGGGTACCATCTCCCAATGTATAGGTCACAGCTGAAAATTGGGTCTCCCACTGCTCTTCAACTACATTTACATAATAATTTAGACGCAGATTCTGATATCGCTTTCCCCGAACCATTCTGTCATAAAGCGCCCTGTTAGGTTTCTCGTAACGTATATCTGCAAAGAGTTTTTCAAAATCAGGATGTTCTCTTAAGCTAGCCAAAGTGACAGCATCCTCTGCCTCACCAATGGGCTGACTTTCCAGTCCATCTGGCAGCCATGGCACCATGCCGTCAAATTTCAGATAAGACAGCTGGCACAGCGCAAGGCTGTCCACATCTGTCATTGGCATTTCCTCAAAGCTATATTTTCCGTATTTCTCCAGGTACTCCAACACGGTTCCCATATTGCGTTCCTCCCTGCCGAATTTTACATTTTCTGTAAACCTATCTTATCAGAAAATATGCTTTTTTCCATAAAGAAAGTCTTATCTTTCTGTTAAAAATATATCCTGTATCTTCCATTCTCATGCATTTCTCGTGTACCGACATTTAGGGTATGCGCTGCAGCCCCAAAATTCACCAAACTTTCCCTTCCTTTTTACCAGAATGCTGCCGCAATTTGGACAAATCACATCCTCTTTGGCGCTTTTTTCTCCTGGAGTCTGTTTCCCACCACTGCTGCTCTGTTGGCTTTTTAGCAATTTCCCCATACATTCATAGCACTGTTGATTCATGGTACAGTCCTTTAAGGCTCTGTGGGCTCCCTTGGTCTCTATGCCAAAGTGAACTGCTAAATCCGTAAGCCGATAGCGATATAGTCCCGGCATAGCGCCTCTGGCCAGATACAATGTGTCCACATAATCATTGACCACTGCTCTCTTTAACACCCGAGCAGCACCGTTATAAAGGAATAGCATGTCAAAGGTATGTATAT
>CANRZC010000345.1 GCA_947644185.1 uncultured Acetatifactor sp. | reverse complement strand
GGAGCAGATTAAAGCGGTTGCGCTTTGCACGCAGGGAATCGGTAAGACAGGGACATAAATAGAGAGGGATGCAAATCAACCAGAGCATTGTCTGAGGGATTGGCATCCCTTTTTGGTATCTTTTTATTTTGTTGTGGAAAAAGATACAAAAATGGTATAAAATAAGGATAGAAATAGTTTTTACATAATTGCTACATTTTTGTAACGATTTGGCAGAAGAAATTAATTATTTTTAAGTTGAAAATTAATGACAGGCAAGTTAGTATAATATACAGAAGAACCGGTGAAAGATGTGATGATTCTTGGTATTTAGCAGCATAGAATTCTTGCTATTCTTTCTTCCGCTATTTTTAATTGTTTATAGCATAGTCCCCGAGAAATTCAAAAATATGACACTTCTGTCAGGGAGTCTATTTTTTTATGCCTATGGGGAGCCAAAGTATCTGCCGCTTCTCATGTTTTCCATTCTGGTAAATTACTTTTTGGGCCTGCATCTGGGACACAGAGAGCAGTATAGGACAGAGGACAAGGAAACAGATACCGGACGAAAGAATAGGATCAGGACCAACCGATCAAAGAGTAAACTAAATAAGAGACGCAGAGTAATACTGATAGCAGCCATTCTGTACAATGTAGGGATGCTGGTGGCGTTTAAATACGGAAGAGGAAGGGCGTATCTGCCTTTGGGCATTAGCTTTTACACGTTCCAGATGCTCTCCTATCTGATAGATGTGTATCGGGGGGATCAGCGAAAGGAACCTTCCTTTATGAAATTTGCCACCTATATCGCTATGTTTCCACAGCTGTTGTCCGGCCCTCTGGTACATTACGGAGATATGAGAAAGAGTATTTCCGCCCGAGAGTTTACGGCAAAAGGGGTACAGGAAGGACTGAAGGTGTTTACAATGGGATTGGCGGCCAAGGTGCTTCTGGCAGACAGGATAGGACTGTTGTGGCAGGAAGTCCAGGTAACTGGCTTTGAGAGCATCTCCACACCGCTGGCATGGCTGGCAGCTATTGCATATTCCCTGAAAATATACTTTGACTTTTACGGATATTCCCTGATGGCAGTGGGGCTGGGGAAAATGCTGGGCTTTGAACTGCCGGAGAATTTCAGGACCCCTTATATGGCTACCTCTGTGAGGGACTTTTACCGCAGATGGCATATTACTCTGGGTAGGTGGTTCAGAGAGTATGTGTACATTCCATTGGGTGGGAACCGAAAGGGAGAATACAGAACCGTTTGCCATTTGCTGGCAGTCTGGTTTTTGACTTCTATCTGGCATGGGAGCACAGGAAACTTCCTGATTTGGGGTATGCTTTTATGGCTGGCCATAGTGGCGGAGAGACAGCTGGAGGCCTTGGGGGTCAAAGCTGTGCTTGACAAGATCCCTGGGAAAATATTGTCTCGCCTCTATGTGTGGATCTATATTCCCGTTACCTGGGTGTGCTTTGCCATCACAGATATCGGTCAGCTTCAGGTGTTCCTGGGCAGGATGTTCCACGTGATTCCAGGCATTCGAGTAGGCGTGGAGGACTGGCAGAAGGCCTTGGCGAATTATGGACTGCTGTTTTTGGTGGGGATAGTGGCCGCTACGCCACTTTTACAGAAGGTGTTTAGAAGGTTCAAGGACAACTGGCTCGTGATGGTGCTTTTAGCAGCACTGTTTTGGGTATGTGTCTGGCGGCTGCAGAGGGAGGGACAAAATCCTTTTATGTATCTGAGCTTTTGAGATAGTCTTTATAGGATGTGATAGGTTATGAAATGGCTGAAAAAGTGGTCCTACCTCCTGCTGGTGGTGGGAATGGGCATACTATATCTGACCCAAGTGGATAAATGGCAGGTCTACGCGGAGCCTTTGAAGGAGGCGAAGAATTGGATTGAGAATCAAGTGCAGCAGGGGGGCCTTTTGGCCAATGGGACTGCCATAGAGGGAGCTGAGGAGGGAAATGCATCAGATGTCTCCGGCTGGCAGAATACAGAATTGCCACCTGAGAGCCAGGGGGATAAGAGCACTGTGGAAGGCACAGATGAAAACCAGACAACAGAAACAGGTGAAGCAGTGGAGACACCTGGAACTGGCAGTGGCAATAGCATTGCCTCCCCGGAGGGCACCCAGCCTGGTGGAACTGATGCATCAGCTCCTTCAGGGGAGAATCAGCCTGTGATCCCAGGGGGAGAAGGGGAGCCTGAACAGGGAGAAGCACAGAACCCTTCAGAGGATCCAAAGGAAGTGACTTACATGACCGTGGAGGATGATTATTTCTCAGATGCGGTGTTTATCGGAGATTCCAGGACCATGGGCTTATTTGAATACGGCGGGCTGGAGGAGACAGCTTCCTTTTACGCCTCCACGGGACTGACTGTATACGAAATGTTTAACGCAAAGATTGTGCCTGGGGAACAGGGGAAGATAAGCGTAGAGGAAGCCTTGCAGCAGAATTCTTTCTCCAAGATTTATTTTATGATTGGAATCAATGAGATGGGCACAGGTACGGTGGAGTCTTTCCTGGAGGCCTATCAGGAGGCAGTCACACATTTACAGGAACTGCAGCCCGATGCCATTATTTATCTGCAGGCCATTATAAAAGTGACCACAGAGCGTTCTGACAAAGGGGATTATATCAACAACGAGGGCATCATGGCGCGCAATGAGGGAATTGCCCAGATGGCGGACAATGAACACATCTTCTATCTGGATGTGAATCCCCTTATCTGCGACGAGTCCGGAGGAATGATTCCCGAATATACCTTTGACGGAGTGCATCTGAAGGCAATGTATATCGATATCTGGAAGGATTTCTTAAAGACCCATGCCATAGCCCTTGAATAGAAAGACTGTTTATATATTTTTAATAATTTTCCTTGACGAATGCAGAGCGAAAGATTATTATAATTGTCAGAGGTTGTAGTGGAACGACTGCAGCCTCTTTCC
>CANRZC010000344.1 GCA_947644185.1 uncultured Acetatifactor sp. | reverse complement strand
TGACTGGAATGATTTCGTGCCGGAGGGTTGGGAAGTCCACGATAAATTGGAATTGGATTTCAATGGGGATGGAATTCCAGACTATGTGGGTGTGCTGGAAACCCTTCCGGTGGACATGGGGGATTATGTGATGCGTCAGGATACCCCCCGCATTCTGCTGGCAATAGCAAGCGTGGGCAGGAATCAATATCATTTGGATTTTCAGGATATCAATTTGATACGGACCAGGGGGGAAGGAGGCGTTTTCGGCGATCCTTATCTGCCTCTGACAGGGGAAGGAAATTCCTTTACCATCCATACCTACGGTGGAAGTGCCTGGAGATGGTCCGAGGATTTCACCTATACTTATCGGGATGGGACCTGGTATCAGACGCTATCCCAGACCACATACGGATATGGGGATTATATTACTTCCTATAAGAAGGACGACTACGAGAGCGGTATCGGCATCCGCAGAAAGCGCAGCGATGAATTTAGTGAGATGGAAAAGCACTGGGGAGAAAACGAAGATCCCAGCGGGACAGGAGGGTACCCGGATGCTGAGACAGAAGTGGGAGATGGCGCCTATGATGTGGAATATGAGATCCATCTGGAGGATCCGCTTACATTGTATCAGGCCAGTATGCGCTGGTGGCTTGCACCGAACAGAATCACGGATTGGCCAGTGGATGGGGTTGAATTTGCGGCGGATGTGACACTTTCAGCAGATAAGGTGAAGCATCCGGATCAGGTATATCTGGGGGGATATTGTGACGAAGAATGTGTGCTTTATGAATTCATGGATGAGGACAGCGGACTACATTATCTTGCCAGATACGGCTGGGAAGACAGAATAGTATCTGTCCTTGTCCAGGAGACAACGGCCATTGATGACATAGAGGCTTACAAAGGGAAAATTTATTATACTACGGAGATCAAAGAAGAGATTGCATACCGGATGGTGCGTGAGGGACAGGAAGAAGTGGTGAGGGAAGAGGACGTGGTAGGAATCAGACTGAACCGAATGAATCTGGACGGAACCGGAAGAGAGACTGTCTTTGTGTATCGTTATCCAGGCGGAGAACAGGAGATCATGGAGAATCGGCCACCGTATCTGGCAATGAGCTATGAAATCAGCGGGGATGAGATCGTGGCAGAGGTGTATGTGGGAGATGAGCCCCATCCAGTTTACCGGATGAATACTGATGGAAGCGGATTGTGTGTGGTGGGACAGATTCCGAAAGAATTAGAATAGAACAGCTCTGAGAGAAAATAATTGCAGTATTTTCCAATTCATGTTAATATAATACGTGAAATTTTGAGGTGAGGACGCGCACCGCAGCTTTCAAGACCTATGTTGCCTGGTTACAATTTTTTCAATCATATATGTCGCAGGCGTCAGCGACAGAATGGAGACTATAAATGAGTGATACAAAAAAGATTCCTTACAAAATTTATCTGGAAGAGAATGAAATACCCACAAAATGGTATAATCTTCGCGGGGATATGAAGAACAAACCAGCGCCATTGCTAAATCCAGGAACTCTGAAGCCTATGACAGCCGACGAGCTGAAGGGTGTCTTCTGCGATGAACTGGTTGCACAGGAATTGGACGACACTAACACATATATCCCCATCCCTAAGGAGATTCAGGATTTCTACAAAATGTACCGTCCCTCTCCGCTTGTGAGAGCCTACTGTCTGGAGGAGAAGCTGCAGACACCGGCTAAAATTTATTACAAATTCGAGGGAAACAATACCAGCGGCAGCCATAAGCTAAACTCCGCCATTGCCCAGGCCTATTATGCAAAGAAGCAGGGACTGAAGGGTGTCACCACGGAGACAGGAGCCGGACAGTGGGGAACAGCGCTTTCTATGGCATGCTCCTATTTTGGGCTGGACTGCCTGGTATATATGGTGAAGGTCTCTTATGAGCAGAAGCCTTTTAGGCGGGAGGTCATGAGGACCTATGGGGCCACAGTCACACCTTCCCCCAGCGATACGACTGAGATCGGTAGAAAGATTCTGGCAGAGCATCCTGGAACCACTGGCAGCTTAGGCTGCGCTATTTCTGAGGCTGTGGAGGCGGAGACTACCAGAGAGGGATATCGCTATGTGCTGGGCAGCGTGCTGAATCAGGTGTTGCTACATCAGACAGTCATTGGCCTTGAGACAAAGGCAGCTCTGGATAAATATGATATTGTCCCTGATATCATCATCGGCTGTGCTGGCGGTGGATCCAACCTGGGCGGTTTGATTTCTCCTTTTGCAGGAGAGATGATTCGGGGAGAGAGGAATTACCGGATTATTGCGGTGGAGCCGGCTTCCTGTCCTAGTTTTACCAGAGGGGTGTTTGCATATGATTTCTGCGATACCGGAAAAGTGTGTCCTCTGGCAAAGATGTACACCCTGGGAAGTGGCTTTATCCCGTCAGCTAATCATGCGGGAGGTCTGCGGTATCACGGCATGAGTCCGATTCTGTCCCAGCTCTATCATGACGGCCTCATGGAGGCGGTGAGTGTGGAGCAGACGGCTGTGTTTGAGGCAGCTACTCAGTTCGCAAGAGTGGAAGGCATTTTGCCTGCTCCTGAGAGCAGCCATGCCATCCGTGTGGCCATTGACGAAGCTATGAAATGCAAGGAGACCGGGGAGGAGAAGACCATTGTATTCGGTTTGACCGGCACAGGGTACTTTGACATGGTGGCCTATGAGAAATTCAATAATGGGGAGATGGCAGATTACATTCCCACAGATGAGGATCTGAAGCCAGGATTTGACGGGATTCCTAAGTTCCCCGGAAACGAGTTTTAAAAATTGGCAGTTAAGGAGCTGTTTATTTCCAGACAGCTCCTTTTGAATATCATAAAAAGGGCTGCCTGGTTAGCCAGCATCATCCGGAAGACGAGCTAGGATCCATGAAAATTTTTCCAACCGGAGGATGATAGGTAAACAAGAAAAAA
>CANRZC010000343.1 GCA_947644185.1 uncultured Acetatifactor sp. | reverse complement strand
CGGTTGTTCGAATCGTACAGAGCTATACGAGAATTATAGATGATAAGGTTCTAAGATGAAAATATCATAAGACAAAGGAGGAATGGCTGATGGACCAATGGACTGATGAATTTACCGAAGTTTATAAGACGTATTTCAATGATGTATTCAGGACAGTACACCATAAGATCTCCAACAGACAGGCAGCGGAGGATATTACCCAGGATACCTTTTTTGCGGCTTTGAAGCTGGGGAAGGATTTTTTAGACCATCCAAAGCCTAAGCTATGGCTGCTGCGCACAGCACATAATAAGATGCTTGAGCTGTACAGAGAGTCAAAGCGGTGGGATATGGAGCCTTTGGAGAAATGTCAGGATTTGGCTGCACAGGACTGCCATTATGGCGAGGTAGAGCTGAATGTGTCGGCGCTAGCCACCATCAGCGAGGAGGATTGGAGGACAATAAAGGCTTATCATGTGTTTGGAACCACCATAGCTGAGATAGCAAAATCTAAGTGTATAACAGAAAACAATATGCGGGTACGGATGTATCGTGTCAAAAAAAAGCTGAAAGACAGAATCCAATACTAAAAAATTTGACAAAAATAAGATTATTCTGTAATAACATGTCGCTTTGAAGTCATATATATAGTAGAAGGATAATTTAAGCAAATGTTATAGAGAAAGGAGGGCAAAGGTCCTTCGAAAAAATACGAAAGAGAAGGGAAGATGAAAGAATGATAGGACTGCCAAAGGTGGTGGAGGAAAATCAAACATATTAGTTTCTACAGTGGGATGATTGAAACAATGGGGTATGATCCGCAATGTGCTATTTTAGAAATTCGATTGACCAGTGATGGTAAGGTGCGACAGTACAGCAATGTGCCAGAGGATACATGGTATCATTTGAGAGATAGCTACCATCCAGATACTTTTTACCGCAGACACATCTGTGGATGCTACACAGAATGTATCATTTCAGCTGAACACAGATAACAAGATATTGATACATAGAAGGCTGGGACATGTAAGGATTCCTGGCCTTTTATGTATTTTATAATTTATTAATATTTATTTTTAAATAGTATATTGCAATAAATAATAGTATGTGATAAAGTAAACTTGTTAAAGGCGAGTACCAAATTAGAAAGGAGGATCTACATGAATACACAATTTAAAAAAGGCGCGCTGGAGCTCTGTGTACTGTCCCAGCTTGTAAGGGGAGACAAGTACGGATATGAGCTGACAGAAAAGATATCTGGTGTGATGTCTATTGCCAGCGGCACACTGTATCCCATCTTAAGAAAACTGAAGGCCGATGACTATGTGACTACCTATCTGGTGGAATCGGAATCCGGCCCGGCCCGAAAGTATTATAAGCTCACGGATAAAGGAAAGCAGTATCAGACAGATGTGAAGCAGGAATGGGAAGCGTTCGCGAAGGCAGTAAATCAATTGACCATGGAATAGGAGGGATGCGAGATGACGAAGCAGGAATATATGGCAAAATTACAGGAAAAGCTGGAACGTTTTGGGAGAGAGCTCCAGGAGGAGATCCTGGAGGATTACAGACAGCATTTTGTAGAGGGAGAAAATGAAGGGAAATCCGACGGGGAGATTATTGAAGAGCTGGGCAATATCGAGGAGATGATCCGAGAGCTGTCCGAGGAGGATTTGCCAGGAGAATTTTCTCAGAGGGCTATGGAGCCTGGCGCTGTGGCAGAGAGAAACGCCCAGGAGCCAGCAGAACAAAACGAAAAGGATAAGACAGGGGCCTCGGACATGGGGGCAGAGGGAAGCTTTTCCTATTCCGGCACTTATAAGGCTGTGGTTCTGGAGGGCAAGGTGGCCAATATCCAGGTAGAGCGATCCCAGGATGACAAGATCCATGTGGATTATGAGGCAAAGGGTGTGAGCAGCCAGCTAAATTATGAGTATTATCAGTATGAAGAGGATGGTGTCTTCTATGCTGGAGTGAAGCGCAGGAGAAACTTCCGGGATGAGGATGACGGCGAGGAGAAGATGGTGAAGGTGACACTATTTGGCCGAACGATTATCTCCTATGGAACGGTAGGCAGCTTCGGCGGAGGCCAGTCTATTACCTTGACTGTGAAGCTTCCCCAGGGGATGCCGAAGCTTACGGCCAAGACAGGAAGCGGCAATGTACAGGTCTCAGGCCTTGAGCTGGAAGCTTTGGAGGGCAGCAGCGGCAGTGGCAATGTGGAGATCAGGGAGCTGGTGGCTGACAGGGTGAAGGGTCATACCGGCAGTGGGAACCTTGTGGCAGAACACACGGAATTTATATCTGCAAGCCTGGAAGCTGGCAGCGGCAATGTTAGAGCTGAGCGGATCAAGGGCAGGGAACTGCGCTGTGGTGCTGGAAGCGGCAACATTAAAGTGGACGCTGCTGTGGCAGAATATCATCTGAACACTGGTAGCGGCAATATTAAGGTAAGAGGCGTGGGTAATGTTGAATGTGTGAACATGTCAGCGGGAAGCGGTAGCGTCAAGCTGGAGCTGGAAGGCACGGAAGGCATGGAAGCAACCGTCAGAACCGGCTCTGGCAGCGCCCATATTGCATGGGGTGAGGAAGAGCCTGTGAAAGTCAAGAACGGCACTTATACCTATGGGAACAGCGCCTGCAAGGTAAAGGCCAGCACCGGAAGCGGCAGTGTAAAAATTTTTGGAAAATAAAAAGGCATGCAACAACCGCCCCAGGAGAGAATCCACTGGAAATTCCGGTGAATTCCTCTGGGGCGGTTTTTAGTGCATTTTGAGGGAAGTGAGAGCATTTTAAGGCTCTAGGGCTAGCTGCTTTACCCTGGCAAAGGTCTTCCTCACATAGGGGATGGCCAGGACAAGGTAGGTGATGGCTGCTTCCGCAAAGATGTAGCAGCCATTGTAGGCGAGGGCATAAGGAAGCGGATGCCAGCCCTCCCAGGCGTATTCGGCAAAGAAAATC
>CANRZC010000342.1 GCA_947644185.1 uncultured Acetatifactor sp. | reverse complement strand
GCCTGACATTCCAGAAATTTTGCCTCTCTGGAAAGGTCTGGGGCCCAAGCACCAGAAATTCCACAAATATGGGGCATCCATTATCAATGCTCTCAACAGTGGCAGATTTTCAGAAGCAGAACAGACTTACCGAGAGGCTGAGACCTACTCTAAAAGTCTAATTTCTGATATGAGTAAAATCCTGCAAATGGTCAGTGAGTAAGCAATAGATAGTCCGGCAAAACAGAGGCGGGGGAGTGACTTGTACAGGTCACCGCCCCGCCTTAAAAATTGGAAGCACTATTTATGACCACAGGGGTAGATAGGAGAAGCAATGGAGAAAGGGACAAAAAAAGTAGAGTTTTATTTGGGCGGCTTTGGAAAAGTTATTCCGCTTTTGGTGGCAGCGGCTATGATTGCATGGGCGGCTTTTAGCCAGTCCAATGTGAACGGATATGTGATTGCGTTTTTTGCGGCGCTGGTGGTGGGTGTGCTGTTTGCCAAAGACGAGAAAGCCTACGGCCAGGCGCTGGTGTATGGATTGAGCAAGCCAATGTTCGCGGTGATTGTACTATCAGTGGTGTTGGCGGCGATTTCTGGTAAGCTGATCTCTGCTAGCGGAGCAGTGCAGACCATTGCCGCCTATGTGGTTGCAGCAGGATTAACAGGAAGATTTTTTGTGGCGGCCAGCTTTCTGATTACCTGTCTGCTGGCCTTTGCCACTGGCACATCGGTGGGAACCTATTTCGTAGTGATTCCCATTTTGTTCCCGGTGGGAGTGATGGCAGGGGCAGCGCCGGAATTCATGATCGGAGCCATTGTATCCGGGGCTGCCTTTGGCGATAACCTTGGGCCTATTTCTGATACCACAATCGCTTCTTCCACCACACAGCATGCAGAATTGGGGACCGTGGTGAAAACCAGAACACGCTACAGCTTGCCGGCAGCCGCAGGAGCACTGGTGCTGTTTCTGATTTTTGCAAAGGATGCAAGTGTGGGAGCGACAATCAATGAGGCAGAGACAGTGGCGAAGCCTGTTAGCCTAATAATGCTGGTGGTGCCTGTGGTCATCATTGTATCCTGTCTTATGCGGAAACATTTAATTACATCTCTGTCTTATGGTATCTTTGCCGGGATAGCAGCCGGAATGCTTTCCGGTATTTATAAGCTAAGCGATCTGGTGGCCTTTCCTGGCGGTTTTTCTGTGGATGGTCTGATTATTTCCTCGATTACGGGCACTGCGGGGACAGTGGCCATGCTAATTGCCGTGTTTTCTCTGCTGGGAGTGCTGGAGTGCAGCGGCTTATTCCAGGATGTGGGGACACTGCTTTCGCGGTTTGCGAAGAATGAGCGCAGTGCGGAAGCTACCATTGTTCTGTCCACCGGGATTTTAAGCATGGTTACAGGTGTGATTTCTGTGGCCATTGTGGCATTAGGAGATCTGGTGAATGACATTGGGGAGAAGGCTGGGGTGGACAGATACCGCCGGGCGAATCTGCTGGATTGTACAGGATGCGTATTCTGCTTTCTGGCGCCCTGGACGGTGCACTGTGTGATACCGGCGCAGCAGACTGCCCAATTTGGAGAGGGATTTGCCATAGCGCCGGCCTCTGTGCCCTTGGTGAATTTTTATTCGATCTGCATGTTAGTGATTTTGGTGGTGGCCATTGTCACCGGGTATGGCAGAAAGCGATAGGGGGAGATAGGCATAGATGGCGGCGAAGAGATATTACGCAGTGAAAAAGGGAAAGGTCGCGGGAATTTTTCGAACCTGGGAGCAGTGCAGAGCCTCTGTGGAGGGGTATCCCGGTGCGGAATATAAAGGGTTTGCGACCATAGAGAAGGCTGAGGACTACTTAGGGCATGCATCTGACAGCAGGGAACCGGACGTGGTGAGAGAGGAAGATGAGATCCCTGAGGCTGGGACATTACTTGCCTATGTGGATGGCAGCTATGATGATTCCCTGAAAAAGTATGCCTTTGGCTGTGTGTTCATATTGCCTGACGGCAGCATTTTTACAGAATATGGCAATGGAGACAATGAGCAGTCTCTGCAGCACCGGAATGTGACAGGTGAGATGCTGGGAGCCATGTACGCAGTGAAGACAGCTATGCTGAGTGGCTTTTCCAGAGTGGAGCTGTGCTATGACTACGAAGGCATAGAAAAATGGGTTACAGGCGCATGGCGATCTAAAACGGAGCTGACAGGAAAATATGCCTCAGCCATGCAAGATTGGAAAAAAAGAATTGCAATTTCATTTCGAAAGGTGACAGCCCACACAAATGTGTACTATAATGAATTGGCAGACCAGGCAGCAAAAGATGGATTGCGGATAGGCAACGGGATTCCCAAAGTGCGCAATCTCATTCAGGAGACACAGACAGGGGACAGTTGATAAGTGGGGAAAAGCAGCCCGGAAAGGTGCAATGGGAAAATGGAACAAATGAGATTGAACAAATATTTGGCCCACTGTGGTGTCTGCTCCAGAAGAGATGCGGATAAGCTCATAGAGAGGGGAAGTGTGCTGGTAAACGGCAAGCAGGCTCAGGCCGGACAGCTTGTGGGGGATGGGGATCAAGTCCTTGTGTCTGGCAGACAGGTGCAGGGCGTGCAGGAGACTGTAGTGCTGGCATTTTACAAGCCTTTGGGGGTGACTTGTACTGAGAAAGACGCCCATGCAGAGCGGATCCTGTCCGATGTGGTGGACTATCCTGGGCGGGTCACTTACGCCGGACGACTAGACAGAGACTCAGAGGGACTTTTACTATTGTCCAATGACGGGGATCTGATTCAGGCTATGATGAAAGGTGCCAACCGCCATGAGAAAGAGTATTTGGTGAGAGTCAATAGAGAGATTACGCCGGAATTTTTGGAGAAAATGTCCAGGGGAGTCTATCTGGAGGAACTGGATATTACCACCAGAGAATGTGAAATAGAGCAAAAAGGCAGATTTGTCTTTCGCATGGTACTGACCCAGGGGGTA